>NZ_JBGCCU010000042.1 GCF_041261445.1 Catenulispora sp. EB89 | reverse complement strand
GGCCGGGTCCTTGCGACCGGCGAGGCCTACGCCAGACCCGAACACCACAAGAAGGGCACCAAACCCCGCCGAAAAGGTTAAACGACAAGCTGAAAGCTCATCGCGAAACCTCCGTCAACGCGCGCAGCACTTCGTAGAAGGCTGCGACCTTCTCCCGGTCCAGACCCGCCAGCGCGCGCTCCTCCACCTCGCCGATCGTCCGCGAGATGGCATCCGCGGTCGCCCGCCCCGACTCCGTCAGCTCGATCAGCACCGACCGCCGGTCGCCGGCCAGGCTGCCGCGCGTGATGTGCCCGCGACGCTCCAGGCGGTCCAGGACGCCGGTCAGCGTCGTCGGCTTGCTCCCGATCGCGGCGCCTAGCTCCGACACCGTGCGGGGGCGGCCGTCGGCGAGGTTCGCCAGGGCGTTGGTCTCCGACGGCGTGAGGTCCAGATCGACCAGTTCGGTCGCCAGCGTCTGGAGCGTGGCGTGGGTGGCGCGCTGGAGGGCCAGCAGGGCTGAGCCCTCCGATGGTACGGATCCGTTCTTCACGAAACCGGATAATACCATTCCGTAGTATCTCGGCGCCACGCTCGACAGCGGCAAGCGTCCGGATCTGTTGCTGCTGGCCGCGTCCGATACGATCCCGCCTCCGAGCTCTGGCCGTAGCAGTGGTATGAAACAGGGATCTATGTCGCCCTGGCCGGGGTGCTCGCAGGGCTCTGCTTCTGGCGGATCCGGCGGCACCGCGGCTGAGGCGCGGGGCGGGGATTCAGGAGGCCGCGATGGCGCTGATCGGGACGAGTGACGGCTACACCTTGTGGTACGAGGCGGCCGGGCCGGCGGACGCCGCCGGGATCGTCTTCCCGGTGCGGTACCGGGCGGAGTTCGCGACGCTGGGGGCGGCGTTGGCAGAGACGTACCGGGTGGTGCGGTACAAGCCGCGGCGGGTCGTCGGCGAGGTCGAGGAGGAGCCGGGCGCGGGCGGCGCGTGGCAGGGCCCTGACTGCACGGTGTACCCGACGCAGATGGAGGTCGCGGATCTGCACGCGGTCGCCGACGCGGCGGGCCTGGACGGCTTCGTCCTCGCGGGCTACTCGGGCATGGCGGCACTGGCCGGATTCTTGGCCCCGCTCAGCGACCGCACGCGCGGCCTGCTGGTCGGCGGCTTCCCGCTGCTGGCGGACTTCGACTACTGGCTCGGCTTCGAGGAGGGCGCCCGCGCCGCGCTGATCCAGGCGGGCCTGCCGGACCAGGCCGGCGACCACCACCTGGGGCGCCTGATGTTCCGCCAGTGGGCCGCCCGCGACGACCGTGCGGCACTGGCGGCCCTGCCCGGCCCGAAGATCCTCTGGTACGGCAGCCAGGACTGCGAACCGGAGTGCCGCAGGGTCGACCTCGCGGGCGGCGCCGCGATCGCCCGCCACAACCACGCCGACGAGCCGGAGCTGCGCGACCTCGGCTTCGAGGTGGTCGAGGTGGCCGGGCACGACCACATCGGGGCGCTGGCGGAGGTGGATGTGGTGCTGCCGCGGCTGGCGGCGGCGCTGGCGGGGACGGGGAGTCGGTGGTGAGGGTGGCGGCGGGCGGGTCGGTGCGGGATAGCCGAGCGCGGGACGCGCGAATGCGGATGGCCGGGCGCTGGCATGCGGTGCGGGATAGCCGAGCGCGGGCGGCCGGCGCCGGCTGGGGGGAACAGCCGGACGGGGCGGCGAGGCAGAGCGAGCAGGTGCGCGGCGCGGCTGGCGTGGGCTCGGCGGGAGAACCAGCGGCGTGGCGGGCGGAGCGGTCGGGCGCGGGGCAGGCTGAGCGCGGGGCGGCCGGGTGCGTGTGCTGGTGTGTCACCAACAAACCGCGTTGCCCCGTCGAGCTGCCGCGAGGTATAGATCGAGCATGGAGCGAGATGAGCGTGAGACTGCGACCGGCGTGCTGCACCGGCTGACTTCGTACATTCCCGAGCGGCCGTGGGACGTGCCCGTGGATGATCCGCGGGTGCGGCAGGATGTCGTCTCGTGTGATCCGGCGCGGCGGACGCCGACGGTGAAGTCGTACGGCGGTGAGCTGGCGCGGATCGCGCTGCCTCGGGAGTTGCCGGTTTCCGGGGTGGCGGCGCTTGCGGTGCTTGGTGGGGTGTCGGGGGCCGCTGCGCCGGTGGATCTGGCGGGGCTCAGTCGGCTGCTCTTCCTGGCGGCCGGGGTGGTGCGCACCGCGGAGCGCGAAGAGGGGACGATGCTCTACCGCGCCGCGGGTTCGGCGGGGAATCGGTTCCCGCTCGACCTCTACGTGGCGATCCCTGAGGGCGCGGGGGCGGATCTGCCGGCCGGTGTGCATTGGTACGACGCCGTCGAGCACGCCCTCGTGCGCATCGCGCCGGCGCCGGCGGAGGCGGGTGGGGCGCCGACCGTCGTGGTGACCGGGATTCCGTGGCGCACGGGGTGGCGTTACGTCGAGCGCGGCTATCGCCACATCTACTGGGACGCCGGCACGATGCTCTCCCAGCTCCTCACGCTCGCCGACTCCGCCGGTTACGCGCCGCGCCTCTACAGCCGGTTCCCGGACGTCGCGGTATCAGAGCTCGTAGGTGCGGATCGCGTGCACGAGTGGCCGGTCGCGGTCGTCAGTCTCGGTGAGGGTGCGCCGTCGATCACCGCGACCGGGGCGGCTGTCGCAGGGGTCATCGACGCCAACGCCGTGGAGTTCCCGCTGGTCACCGCCGCTCAGCAGGCGGGAGACATGGACAGCCTCGGCGAGCCGTGGGATCTCGGCGGCGCCGCACCGGCTGACGAAGCCATCCCCGAGTCGGCGACCCTCGACCAAGTCATCACCAAGCGCAGCTCCCAGCGCCGCATGGACCCCACCCGCGGCCTCCCGCTGGACACGCTCCGCACCTCCATGGCCCTCGCCCTGCGCGGCATCGACCTGCCGCACTGGATCGCCGTCCACGACGTCGCCGGCCTGCCCGCCGGTCTCTACCGCTGGCCGGATCTGGAGCGCCCGCTGCGCGAAGCCAAGCCCGAAGAGCTCCGCGCCGAGACCTACCGCGTCACCCTCGACCAGGACCTCGGCCGCGACGCCGCGTTCGTCGTCATCGCCGCGACCGACGTCGCGGAGCTCTCCGACCGCGAGTACCGCGAGGCGCAGCTCGCCTCCGGACTCGTCGAGGGCCGCCTGCACCTCGCGGCCTACGCCCTCGGCGCCAGCGCCACCGGCATGACGTTCATGGACTCCGACCTCCCCGCGTTCCTCGGCGACCCGGACGGCCCGCACGGCCTGATCTTCACCTGCGTCGGGGTGCCGGGCAACACCTCCAAGGCCGCCGGACGCCCGGGCGCGCCGACGCTGATCCGCCCGGTCCGACCACGCGGGTAAGTGCCCTGAGAAACAGAGAGGCGCTAGGCGGCGAAGAACTCCCTCATGAAGCGCCCCGCCGCCAGCATCTCCTGCTCGTACGCGGGATAGTCCACGAAGTGCCCCGCGGTCGCCACCCGCACGTCGACCGGCCCGGCCAGCGCGTTCACCACGGCGAACTGGCCGGGCGGCGGTACCGAGGGATCGAACAGCGCGGGCACCGCCTGCACCGGGATCCGCACGTGCCGCGCGGCGGTCGCGGCGTCGAAGTACGCCAGCACCTCCAGTACCCGCGGGTCCCGCAGATACCGCTTACGCACCGCCGCGCCGCTGCCGGCGCACTCCAGCGTCACCCGCAGCGGATGGTTGCCGAACGTCGGCACCATCAGGTGCGCCGAGGCGAAGCGCTCGTCCCACGGCAGCGCCAGCGCCCCCGTCCCGCCGCCGAAGCTGACGCCGGTGTAGTCCAGCCGCCGCGCGGCGGCCGGGAACAGCTCGGTCAGCGCCGTCGCCGCGCACCAGACGTCCGCGACGCAGCCCCCGATGATGTAGTCCGCCCGCGACTCGACGCCGTACAGCACGTGCCCGGGCGCCTCCGACGGCACGCCGGGCAGCAGGCTCTCCGTCGGCAGCCCCCGCGCCACGAAGTAGATCCCGGCCGCACGCGCAGCCGGCAGCCACGCGTCGGGCTCGGCACGGCCGCCGTAGCCGTGCCCGACGACGAACCCGCGCTCGACGACACCGTCCGCCGGAGCGACGACCCACCCGCCGATCCGGACGCCCCCGAGCGAGGTGAAGGAGACCTCGAACACGTCGAGCCCGTCGGCGGTGGTCCCGGCCTTGGCACCGAGCCGCGGCTCGGGCGGAGTCGCCAACGCGCGCCGATACATCCCCTGCCAGAACTCTGCGAAGTCCCCGGGCACGTCGTCCGGCGCGGAGACCTTCAGCAGGTCGTCGAGGTCCATCCCGTAGGCCGGGTCGAACGGGAAAGGGTGTTTGGAGACGCCCGCGCTCTCGGACAGCCGGTTGATCTTCATGCTTCATGCTAGGGCACGACCGGCACCCACCCCATGACGGTCGTCCCCGACTCCGGCACGGATGAGATCCGCACCTCGCCTCCAGCCGCCGCGATGCGGTCCGCCATGTTCACCAGCCCGCCGGGTTCCTGCTCGTAGGCGGCGGCGACGTCGAAGCCGGGGCCGGAGTCCGCGACGGCGAACGTCAGCCGGCCCGCGTCGCCTCGGCGCGCACCAGGGTGGAAACTCAGCGAGACTACAACCTCGGTCCCCGGGCAGTGCTTCGCAGCGTTCTGCATCGCCTCGGAGCAGCAGTAGTACACGGCTGCCTCGACCGACTGCTCGAACCGCGCGCCGGCCACGGCTTCGGGCAGCTCGAACCGCGTCGTGCAGTTCAGGTACTCGGCGCGCTCCTTCAGCGCCGCGACCAGGCCGTCCTGTCCGAGCACCTGCGGGTCCAGGCCGCGCATCGTCCGACGCAGCCCGGCCAGCGCCGCCTCGGTCTGGGTGACGGCCCGGTCCACGGCCGCACCGACCGCCTCGGGATCGCCGCCGCGCCTGGCGGCGTGGGCGAGCAGCCCGAGGGCCAGGCGCACGGCCGTGAGCTCGGGCTGCGCCCCGTCGTGCAGATCACGCTCCAGTTCGCGCCGTTCGCCGTCCTGCGCGGCGACGATGCGCCACCGCGAAGCCCGCACCTCGACCGACAGCGCCTCGATGCGGCGCAGCCGGTGTTCGAGGTCGATGGTGAGCCGGGCGTTGCGGACGATGACCCCGGCAGCCTGCGCCACGTCGGCGAGGACCCGGCGGCGGTCCGGCGCCAGGGAACGGTGCGCGTCCTGCGGAATCCCGATCCCGCCGACGACCTCGCCCTGGTATTCCAGCGGCGTCCAGTTCTGTTCTCTGGGTTCTGCGATGTCGTCGGGCCAGCCGAAGTACACCCGCTCGGTGGCGGACACGGTGACCGAGACGCTGGCCGACGGCACCGACAGGCCTTCCGCGACGGTCCGCGCCAGCATCCGCAGCGTCTCCTCAGCCGGTCCGCTGACCTGCGACATCGCCGACACCGCAGCCAGCACCTGGTACGGCGGCGTTCTCCGGCCGTAGACAAGCTGATCGGCGAGCCGCTGCACCCCCAGCCGCACCGGTTGCACCGCCAACGCAAGCAGTCCCATCCCGACCAGCTGCGGCGGCGCGGTCCAGTCGTTCGACAGTCCGAAGAGCGCATCGACGCGCACCACGCCGAAGACCCAGCCCGCGCCACTCAAAGCGACCAAGGACCCATATATCAGAGTCTTGTTGAAAAACCGTTCGGCATCCCACAGCCGGAACCGCAGCACGCCGACCACCACCGCGATCGGCAGCGCCGTGAACACCGCACGGAAGATCCAGAACGTCGTGTTCCGCGAAGCGATGCCCGCCAGCCCCGGCGCGTCGACGTACCGGCCGGCGATCGCCGCTCCGGCCAGCACCGCCGCGACGGCGAACGACATCCCCAGCGCCCACAGCAGAACCCGCGACTGCTGCCGCTGCTCGGCGTCGGCGGCGTGGAGCATCCGCCAACGCTGTGCGGCGATCCCGGCCACCGGCGTCAGCACGCCGAAGAACAACACGAAGCTGACCGTGTGCGGGTAATCCGCCGTGGAGACGGCCAGCAGCGCGAGCGCGCCGACGACCGCGACGCCGACCAGAGCCTTGATCGGCCTGCTCCCCCGCCACGGCAGCTGCCCGTCGGGGAAGATCAGCAGGGCCAGCACGTACGCCACTCCCCCGACGCCGTGCAGCAGCGCCGAATGCCACCAGCCGATCCGCACGCCGTACGCCGAGGCCACGGCCTCGATCGCGGCGTGCGCCTGGAGGTTGAACGCCCCGGACGCCCCGACCATCCCGATCGCGAACAGCCGCACCGTCCGGTCGCGCCGCCCCAGCACCACCAGCAGCCCGGCCGTCACCAGGTTCACGACGCTGAACGTGTAGTCCAGGACGGTGTCCACCAGCGAGGTGCTGTGACCGATCCCGGCGACCAGCCCGCGCCCGACGTCGATCCCGGTGTGGCCGTGCTGCCCGGCGGCGGCCGCGACAGCCCACTGATGCAGCCCCGCGTCATGCGCGGCGACCGCACACACCAGGCCGACGCCCAGCCAACCGAGCACGAACAACACATAAGCCGTGGCCAGTACGTACCACGCAGCCTCAGCCAACGGCCGACGAGGAGGACGCAGCGCGCCCGCAATCGGCTCCGTCTCCACAGCCCGAACCTCACTCGCCGTCGTCATTGCGGCTCCGTCGCGGGAACGTCGATCTCGATGTGGAGCCCGTCTGAATCAGTGCTCGAAGTCAACGTTCCATCCAAAGCCGCGATCCGGTCGCCGGCCGCCTCCAGCACCGCCGCAGTGGCGATGTCAGTCATCTCAGAGGCCTGCGGATCGACCATCGTGACGCGCAGCCTTTCGCCGGCCGCCGTCACCGCGATCCGCAACCGGGCCTCGCCGTCGGGCCACCCGCGCACCATGGTCGCCAGGCAGAAGTAGACGCAGGCCTCGATCTGCGGCGGGCACCTCGGGACGTCCCCGACCTCCAGCGTCGTCGGGCGCTCGACGGTCTCCAGCAGGTTCCCCAGCGCCGCCTCCAAGCCGTGGTCCACCAGCACCGACGGATACACGCCCCGCACCACCCGCCGGAACCGCGTGATCACGCCCTCGACCTCGCCGGTCATCGCCGGGAGCGCGTCCTGCATCCCGGCGATCTCCGCGTGCAGGCCCGACATCCGCCCGATCAGCGCCTCCAGCGGATCGCAGACCTCTGTCTGGATCTGCTGCCCGATCTGCTCGCGCGCGGTGTCCCGGGCCGCGACCACCCGGCGCCGGGACTCCCGCAGGATCTCGGCCTGCGCCGATTCGGCCTGGACCCGCTCGACCAGCCGCGCTTCGAGGTCGGCCGTGCGCAGCAGCAGGCCGGCGGCGTTGGCGACGTCGCCGACCAGCGACAGGTCGCGCGGGGTGAAGTAGCCGTCGTCGAAACCGGCCACGGTGAACGCCCCGAGCACCTCGCCGCCGTCGCTGACCGGCACCACCTCGGAGGCCTGCGGCAGCTCGGCGAGGGCGGCGAAGCTGGCGACCGTGGCCGACTCCGTAGCCGGCTCCGTAGCTGACTCGCTGGCCGGCTCGGTGGCGCCGGGCCAGCTCGAAGCCCGCCGGAACCCGCCGTCCCGGTCCGCCAGCCACACCTCGGCCTGCCGGGCCCCGGTGCCCTGCGCCACCAGCTCGGCCAACCGCGGCAGCGTCTCCTCCATCGGCGCGGCCGCCACCCCCGAGGCGAACGCCACCAACGTCGCGTACGGCCCCGCCGCGGCCGGCCGGATCCGCACGAAGACCCTGCGCACCGCGCCGCGCACCGTCGTCATCCCGGACGCGCTGATCGCCGCCGCGGCTACCCACAGCGCCAGGATCCAGGCGTCGTCTGCGTGCGGCCACAGCGCCACGCCGCCGGCCACGACGACCTCGTATACTGCGATGACGAAGACCGCGACCGCGGCCCACTCCGCGAGGCGCAGGGCCGCCGGCTGCCGGTCCAGGCGGGTCGGCATCGTTCGACCGGACATCACAGCTCACCCCCTCGCGACATGTAAGCACGAGCCCCCAAGGGGAGGCCATGGCGATCCGGGTCGTCCTTGCGGAGGACAACTACCTGTTGCGCGCCGGGACCGCGGCGTTGCTCGACGCGCTGGACGGCGTGGAGCTGGTGGCGGCGGTCGGCGACGCCGACGAACTGCTCGCGGCCGTCGCCGAACACCGGCCGGACGTGGTGCTCACCGACATCCGGATGCCGCCGGAGAACGGCACCGACGGTCTGAAGGCCGCGGCCGTGATCAGGTCGCGCTACCCCGGGACCGGGGTGGTCCTGCTGACCCAGTACGCCGATCCGCAGTACGCGTACGAGCTGCTGCGCGACGGCGCCTCCGGAGCCGGCTACCTGCTCAAGGAACGCATCGGCGACGTCGCGGAGCTGGAGCGTTCCCTGCAACAGGTCGCCTCCGGCGGCTCGGCGCTGGACCCGGTCCTGGTCGAGGCGCTGGTCAACCGCAAGCGCCGGTCCGACGACGGCTCGCCGCTGGCCGAGCTGACCAACCGCGAGCGGGAGGTGCTGGAGCAGATGGCGCAGGGCAAGAGCAACGCCGCGATCGCCGAGGCGCTGTTCCTGACCGAGCGCGCGGTGCAGAAGCACATCAATGCCCTGTTCTCCAAGCTCGGGCTCGGGGCGGATCAGGGTCTTGACCGGCGTGTGGCCGCGGTCCTTCAGCTGCTGGACGCGCGGACGGCGTGACCCGCGCGAACAACCTGACCTGAGCGAACGCCGGCGGGACGCCGCGGTGCGGCGTCCCGATAGAGCGGTCGGACTCATCAGATGTTCCCGCACAGCAGCGGTCGGAAGGCGAGGGTCGGCTGGCCGCCGGCCAGGATCGAGTTCATGTCGCCGAGGTGGACGTTCAGGTAGGCGGTGCCCGGCGCCGGCATCGCGGCGACGTTGGCGATGGTCTGGCTCTGGTGCACGACCCGGCCGCGCGAGTCGGCCTGCAGGTCGGCCAGCATGTACTGGACGCCGCCCTGGCTGGCGCAGCTGCCCAGGTGGATGTGCGCGGCGTGGGCGCCGGGGGTCAGGCCGGTCGCGTCCACGGTGACCGTCAGCTGGTGCGTGGCGGAGTTGAAGACCAGCGTGGCGTCGCCGTTCAGCCGGGTGTCGGACTTCAGGTCCACACCCTTGAGCGGCATCGGGTCGTCGCCGGAGGGCCGCTGCGGCAGGTTCCAGCTCTGCGCGATCGGCTGCACGGACAGCGCGTCGCTGCCGGTGCCCAGGAGGATCTCGAAGTGGCTGCCGGAGGGCAGGCGGCTGACGCTGCCGGTGGTCGTCACGCTCTGGTCGATCCTGCCGGTGCCGTCGGCCGTCAGCGGCATGGCGAAGGTCGCGACCGGCTTGTCCCGGCCGGGGACGACGATCCGCGCGACGTGGCTCGACCCCGGGGTGAATCCGAAGGCTGACACGCGCGCGGTCAGCATGCCGGAGTCGTCCTTGCCGAAGGTGACCGAGCCCTGCGGCATCGGGTTCAGCGACAGGTGGCGCGTGGTCGTCACCTTCTGCGGCGTGGCCAGCATGCCGTGCGTGTTGCCGTCCGCGTCGACGTAGAAGCCGACCAGCGCGCCGGCGTCGTTCAGGCCGTTGACGGTGGTGCCGCCGGCGCCGTTCGGGTCGTCCACGGTCAGGTAGGCCTGCTTGGGCGTCCAGGTGAAGCCGTGCGTCTGCGCGGTGGTACCGGAGCCGGTCTGGTACAGGCCGACGACCTCGTCCTTGTCGTTGACGCCGAGCGCCTGGGTCATGGTCGCGCCGGGGAAGTTCAGCGGGGTCAGCTTGCCGCCGGCGGTGAGCAGGAAGCCGCTCTGGTTGCCGTTGGCACCGGTGTAGAACCCTGCGACGTCGCCGCGGCCGTTGATGGCGGAGGCGGAGGTGCTGGTGGCGCCGGACACCGCGACGTCGTGGAAGGAGTGGCGGTTGATGTCGTAGCGGAAGCCGTGGCTGTTGCCGGCCGCGTCGGTGTAGAAGCCCACCGCGATGTCGGAGTCGTTGACGCCGAGCAGCTGGTCCACCGGCGGCGAGGCGTTGCTGGAAGCTGGGAAGACGACCTGGTGGAACCGGCCGTCGAGCGAGTACCAGCCCTCGTTGTCGTTGACCTGGTTGGCGTTGTTGGTGTGCGAGAGGAAGCCGACGGTCACGCCGCGGTCGTTCAGGCCGGTCACCTGGGTCTGCACCGAGCCGGGGAAGTTCTCGTTCACGAAGGAGGTGGCGCTCTTGTGGACGGTGTAGCCCTGGTTCGGGTGGCCGGCCGCGCCGGAGCCGAAGTAGCCGGCGATGACGCCCTGGCCGTTGATGCCGAGCAGCTGGTTGAAGGTGGGGTCGGCGCTGTCGTCGACGGTCTTGAAAGCATAGGTGTCCGGCTGCACGTAGCCGGCGGCCTCGGTGGTGACGGCCTGCGTGTCGGCCGAGGTGCCGGACTGGCCGGTCATGCCGCTCATGCCGGACATGCCGGAGGAACCGGATGCGGCGGTGTTCCCGGCCCGGTTGCCGTTCAGGCCGAGGCCGATGACGGTGCCGGTGACGGCGACGACCGCGAGGGTCGCCGCACCGACGCCCTTGGCCTTGACCGAGCTCCGGCGCCGGACGGCCGGCGGTGTGGCGATCGGCGTGATCGGCGTGTAGCCGGTCTGCGTCTCGGCCAGCTGCATCGCGGAGTTCTGCGCCGCGAAGTTCTGTGCCGCGGAGTTCTGTGCCGCAAAGTTCTGTGCCTTGGTGGTGATCCTGGCCCGCATGATGTTCCCCCTGGGACTGGCCCCCGGCGGTTGTCGTACGCCGGTTCTAAGGCTGGTTCCAGCATCCGCGAACGGCGGTCAGGGTTCGATCATGCAGGCATGCGGAGGTGCAGGGGGTGTCTACACCCCCCGGTGGTTCGCGGTCAGGACTCGGCGGGTTCAGATCTCGGCGACGTGCGCCACGTTCGCCGCGTCCACCGGATCGGGGCTCGGCGCACCGGCGAACCAGGCGTCCAGCATCTCGACCAGCAGCGGCCCGGAGGTCAGGCGCAGGCTGAGCGCGAGGGCGTTGGCGTCGGCCCACTTGCGGGCCCCGTCGGCCATCACAGCGTCCGTACACAGGGCGGCGCGCACGCCCTCGACCTTGTTGGCCGCGATCGACGCCCCGGCGCCGGTCCAGCAGGCCACCACCGCCTGGTCGGCGCGGCCGTCGGCGACGGCCCGGGCGGCGGCCTCCGAACACCACGCCCAGTCGGCGCGCTCCCCCGGCACCAGCGCGCCGAAGAGCAGGACCGTGTGGCCGCGCCGCTCCAGCTCCGGACCGATCTCCGCGGCCACCCCGGCCACCTCGTCCGCCGACACCGCGATGCGCATGGTCCCGCTCCTCGTCCCGTTTCGGTCTTTTCGATCTATGTGTCCATTGGACCATGCGGCGGGGCCAGGACGCAGTCGCCGCACAGGGCGCCCCGGCGGTCGGGGGCGGCGCGGTAGATGAGGCAGCAGCTGCGGCGGCGGAATTCGGCGTCGGGTTCGAAGCCGCCGGCGCCGAGCAGATGCGGACCGGCCAGGAGGTCGGTAATCAGGGTACGGATATCAGTGCCCAGATCGGGACGCGCCGCAGCGAGCGTTCGAACCGCACCGGCGAGCGCCGAGGCGACGTTGCCGCGCAGAATGTGTTCGTTGACGCCGAATTCGCTGGCTGCTGCGCTGAATTCGGCGACCACGCCGCCTAGTACGCCGTCGGCGAATCCGGCGCGGGAGTCGAGCGCCGATTCGCGCAGCGAAAGCGGGAACACGCTGCCGAGCGTCGGCTGCCACCACAGATCGGCGGCCCGAACACGGCCGCACCGGTGCTGAAGCACCGCCAGTGCGAACAGCGGCGAGACCACTCGCGCCACCAGCCCCAGGTGCACGACCGAGGCCGCGACCCGCAGCTCCACCGCCGCCGTTTCCTGCCCGGTTCCGTCGGCCAGGAACGCACGGACCGCCTCGACGCGCTCGGCCAGCACTGAGGAACCGTCGACCAGCTCGACCAGCTCAACCAGCTCAACCATCGGCCGCCACGGCAGCGACGCAGCTCCCGCCGGATGAAACCCCAGCGCGAAGAACGGCCCCAACGCGGCAAGCTCCTCGCTCACCGCGGCCGGGGCCGCCACCTCGTCAGTCAAGCCCTCACACCGCCGCCGCGGTGACGCCCGCGCCGCCGGTCGCCTCGGCCCGCTCCATCACCGGCCGCAGCACGCGCTCGGCCATCGGCCCGAAGGCCAGGGCGAGCGTGCCCCACAGGATGACCTGGTTGCAGATCGAGTAGAAGCGGAACGAGAACAGCACGTCGGCCGGGAAACCGGGGTACACGATGTTCCCCTTGGCGTCGACCAGCGGCAGCGGCGTCTCGGTGGCGTGGTGGCCGTACAGGTGCACGTTCGCCGACAGCTCGCCGAGCGAGGGCAGGATCGCCATCACGACGCCGATCGCGACCGCGAAGCCGAGGGCGGCCAGCAGCGAGGCGTTCCAGTTCCCGAAGCGCGGGGCCAGGCGGCGGCCCAGCCAGGTCGCGGCCAGGATGAACGCGATCGAGCAGACCACCATCGTCAGGTACAGCGCGGCGCGTGGCTTGATCGTCTCCGGGTGGCCGATGGCCGGCGGGTTGGCCGGGTACTTCAGGTACGGCACCAGGTAGACGCCGGCCAGTCCGGCCCCGGCCACCAGCAGCGCCAGCACCTTCGGCTGGATCTTGCCGACCCGGCCCAGGCACAGCAGGTACGCCACCGCGTAGACGGCGCCCATGGCCGCGCCGAACCCGATCAGCCCGACGCCGATGCCGATGTTGCTCTGCACCGTGCGGCTGAAGATGTCCGGCCCACCCGGGTCCACCGGCAGCCCGGCGGCCCGGTTCAGGGCCGCCTGCGCCGCGTCGCGGCCGCTCTCGTAGGCGATCGCCTTGTCGATGACGGGCTCGGCGAAGATCCGCGCGAAGCAGAACGCGACCAGCCCGGCCAACGCGCCGGCCAGCAGGCCGCGCGTGATGATGCGCTTCTCCATCAGAGCTCTGATCTCCCTGTTCTGCCGGCGGGCGCTCAGTGGCAGGGGAAGCCGAGCAGGTGGCGGGAGTCGTGCACGAACTCGTGGATGTGCATGTCGCTGCCGAACACCGACACCGCGCCCTGGTCGACGCCGATGAAGTAGTAGGCCAGCAGGCCGAACAGCAGCGCGCCGCCCATCCACAGCCGGGCCTTGGCGGCGGAGACCACCAGCGGCGTGGGAACAGAGGTGGAGGCAGGGGAAACAGGCATGGTGCTCACAGTGAGCCCTCCTTAGGGATCCGGCGTCCCTGATCAGTGGAGCGGGTCGACTGGGGAGGGTCTGACTCACCCACCGCTTCGACTGCCCGACGAAGCTGGGGGTTCACAGTGGCGCGACCGTGCCGGACTCTCACCGGCTTCCTGTCCCAGTACCTTGCTTGGGCAGCGTAGGGCCGGGCGGGGCGGGCGTCAAAGAGATGTCGATCACCGTGGCGTCGCGCAGCGCCTCACGTCCAGGGCTGGCGCTTGTTGTAGCGCGGGCTGAAGACCAGCCGATTCAGGACCTTGACCGGCGCCGGCAGGGCGTTGAAGAACGCCGTGCGCTGGTCGGCGCCGGCGCCGTCGATGGCCCACGGGATGTACGCGGCGCCGCCGGAGAAGCCCTGCTTGCGCTGGATCACGCGGCCGAACGCGGCCCAGTCCTTGGGTGTCAGGACTTCCTGGATCAGCGGGAGCGCGGCTTCTTCCTCGTGCTTCATGTGGCCGCCGAGCGCGGTCTCCAGATCCGTGACGCCGCCGGTCAGCTCCGCGGGGTCGGCCGAGGGCCGGCGCAGCGCGGCGTCCACGGCTTCGAGCAGCGGATCCAGACGCGCGTGCTCGGCGGCCATGGCGGCCAGGATCTCGGCGGCGTCGGCGCGGCCGGCGGAGGCGGCCTCGACGCGGGGCCACAGTGCCTCGTCCTCCGAGGTGTGGTGGACGTGCAGTTGGAGCTTGAAGTTGGCCCAGCCGGCCTGGACGCCGGCGCTGCCGGTGCGGCCTTCGGCGGCGGCCCGGCGCAGCCGGGACAGGTCGCGGCGGAAGGCGTCGTGGGTGACGTACATCAAGGTGAAGTCGATGCGCTCGGTCGACTGGCCGGTGGTGCTCATGGCGGAGTCTCCATCCGTCGGGGGATCACGCTCATTGATACGGAACTCATAATACATGGATCCTTGAAGGTATGAGATGCGTATTAACTGGGCCGTCGCCGGAAACGACAAGGTCCCGCTCTGAGCAGCAGCTCGGAGCGGGACCTGGGGCGCCTTGTCAGGCGTTGGGGCGCTTGCCGTGGTTCGCGCCCTTCTTCTTGCGTCCCCGCCTCTTGTTGCCGCGCTTAGCCATATGAGTTCTCCTTATCCGCCCGGAGCACCCGGGCGAGAACGCAAGTCTATGGTCCCGATCAGGCTCGGATCGCCTCCTTGCGCGCCCGGTCCCGGACGCGGCGTGCGATCAGCTGCGTCGCCGACAGGTTCCGGCCTGCGCTGACGGTCAGGACCGGCGGTACGGTTTCCAGTCCGTGGTACAGGACCGCGACCAGTTGCAGGAAGCTCATCAGGCCCGCCAGGTCCACGCCGAGCGGTTCGGTCTTGGTCGGCGTGCCGATGACCAACGGCCGGTCGAGAGCCGCGACGACCGCACACAAAACAGCCAACTCCTCGGCGGCGACGGTCGCAACCGGACGCGGGTCGTAGGGGCGGTCGGCGCGGAACGGGAGCGACTGGAAGGTGTCGGCGACGCGGCCGGCGGAATCGGCCACGGTTCGCAGGAATTCGGGAGTCATCGCGCGACCGCGTCCGCGTGGTCGGCGACCGGCGGTTGGTCGGCGGCAGGCCGTTGGTCGGCGACAGGCGGTTGGTCGGCGACAGGCGGTTGGTCGGCGGCGTCGGGCCGTTCGCCCTCGACCGCGCGCCGCAGGTACTCCCCGGTGTGCGAGCCCTCGGCGCGGATCAAGCCGGCCGGCGTCCCCTCGTACAGCACGCGTCCGCCGTCGGTGCCGGCCTCGGGGCCCAGGTCGATGACCCAGTCGGCATGCGCGACCAGGTCGAGGTTGTGCTCGATGACGATGACGGTGGCGCCGTGTTCGTCGATCAGCCGGTCCAGGGCGGTCAGCAAGCGGTGCACGTCGCTCATGTGCAGTCCGGTCGTGGGTTCGTCGAGGACGTACACACCTCCCGGTTCGGCCAGGTGCCCGGCCAGTTTCAGGCGCTGGCCCTCGCCTCCGGACAAGGTGGTGAGCGGCTGGCCGAGGCGCAGATAGTCCAGGCCGACCGTGGCCAGCGCACCGAGGACCGAGGACACGCGCCGGTCGGAGGCGAAGAACTCCAGGGCTTCGGCGACCGTCGTCTCCAGCACGTCGCCGATCGACAGCCCGCGCAGCCGGTACCGCAGCACCTCCTCGGTGAAGCGCCGACCGCGGCAGGCCGCGCAGGTAGAGGTGACGGTGTCCAGGTAGGCCAGGTCCTGCTCGATCACGCCGAGCCCGGCGCACTCCGGGCACGCCCCGGCCGAGTTCGCGCTGAACAGCGCCGGATCGACATCGTTGGCCCGGGCGAAGGCCTTGCGGATCGGGTCCTGGACGCCGGTGTAGGTGGCGACGGTCGAGCGCCGGTTGGCGCCGGGCGCCGACTGGTCGACGGCGACCACGGTCGGGTGCTGGACGCGCAGTACTTCGTGGGCCAGGGACGACTTGCCCGAGCCGGCGACCCCGGTGAGCACGGTGAGCACGCCGGTCGGGAATTCGACGTCGAAGCCGGTGAGGTTGTGGGCCCGGGCGTCGACGACCGGGAGCTTGCCGGTGGGTTCGCGCAGGTCGGGCCGCGGCTTGAGGCGGACCGGTTCGTCGAGGAAGCGGCCGGTCAGCGTCGCGGAGCCGCGCAGGCCTGCGACGTCGCCGGTGTAGCCGACCTCTCCCCCGGCGGCGCCGGCGCCCGGGCCGAGGTCGATGACGTGGTCCGCGGCGACGATGACGTCCCGGTCGTGTTCGACGACGAGGACGCTGTTCCCCTTGTCCCGCAAGGCCCGCAGGAGGTCGGTCATGCGCGAGACGTCGCGGGGGTGCATGCCGATGCTGGGCTCGTCGAACACGTACAGCAGGTCGTTCAGACTGGAGGCGAGCTGCCGGACCAGCTTCACGCGCTGCGCCTCGCCACCGGACAGGCTGGCGGTGCGGCGGTCCAGGCTCAGGTAGCCCAGGCCGATGCCGACCAGGTCTTCCAGGCGTCCCCACAGGGCGTTCAGCAGCGGTTCGACCGCCGGGTTCGAGACCGTCTCCAGCACCTTCACGAGGTCGGAGGCGGCCATCGCGGACAGCTCGGCGATGGTGTGGCCGGCGACCCGGCTGGACAGCGCCAGCGGCGAGAGCCTGGTGCCGCCGCAGTCCGGGCAGCGGGCGGTGGTGGTGTATGCCGCGACCAGCTTCTTGGTGCGGCCGCTGCGGCTCTCAGGGTCCTGGTCCAGGTAGAGCCGGCGGAACTTGGTCACGGCGCCTTCGTAGGAGGCGTTGTAGGCCTGGCCCTGGAACTCCATCGCCACCATGCCGTCGTCGGCGTAGAGGAGGTCGTGGAGTTCGGCGTCGGAGTACTCGGCTACCGGGCGCCGCGGGTCGAAGCGGCCGGATCCGACGAGGATCTGCCAGTTCCTGCTGCCGACGGCGAAGATCTCGCAGCGCAGCGCGCCTTGGTCAAGGGAGCGGGAACGGTCGAGGAACGCGTCGAGATCCACGACGGTCGCCTCGCCGATGCCTTCGCACGCCGGGCACATCCCGGCCGGCATGTTGAAGGAGAAGGCGTCCACGTACGGCACCGACGGCTCGCCGGCGCGGCTGAACAGGAGCCGGAGCAGCGGGGCGATGTCGGTGATGGTGCCGACCGTGGAGCGCGCGCCGCCGCGCAGCCGCCGCTGGTCGACCATGATGACCGCGGGGAGGTGTTCGACGGCGTCCACCGACGGCCGGGACAGGGCGGGCAGGAAGCCGCGGACGAACGCCGGCAGCGTTTCGTTGAGCTGGCGGCGGGCCTCCACCGCGATCGTGTCGAACACGAGCGATGACTTTCCTGAGCCGGACACTCCGGTCACGGCGGTCAGGGTGCGTTTCGGGACCGCCACGTCGACGGCCCTCAGGTTGTGTTCGCGGGCTCCTCGGACCTCGATCCATTCCGTCACGTTTTGCATGATTAAAGTTTATCTTTGAACTCCTTGTATAAAGTCGTGCGATGTGGGCCGCCGTCAATGCGGCGGAAAGTTTAAACTCCCGAGAGAAGGAGGCCGCTGTGCGTCCGGTGGATCTGGCGCGCGCCGCCGGCGTTTCGACGCAGCAGGTGCGCAACCTGGAGGCGGCCGGGGCGCTTCCCGAGGCGGAGCGAAGCGCGTCGGGGTATCGGCGTTACGGCGAGCGGCATCTGGCCGCGCTGCTGGCGTACACGGCACTCGTCCCGGGGGTGGGGGCGCCGGGCGCGCGGGCGATCGTGGCGGCCGTCGGCGAGGGCCGGACCAGCGAGGCGCTGGAGCTTCTGGACACGGCGCACGCGGCGCTGCATCAGGGTCGTGCGACGCTGGTGGAGATCGAGCGGACGCTGGCGGCGGCGGTGGCGCAGGAGCCGGCGGCCGACGCGCCGGACGGGCTGCGGGTGGGCGAGCTGGCGCGGCTGCTCGGCGTGCGGACGTCGGCGCTGCGCGTGTGGGAGGCGGCGGGGCTGCTCCAACCGGCCCGCGAATCAGGGACCGGATACCGCGTGTACGGCGCGCTGGACGTCCGCGACGCCCGCATCGTCCAGACGCTGCGCGAGAGCTACTACTTGTTCGACCGCATCCGGCCGATCATCGAGGGCCTGCGCCGCACCGGCGGTTCCGAGGCACTGGCGGAGGCACTGGCCGACCGGCGGCTGGCGTTGAACGAGCGGTCGGCGGCTTTGCTGGCGGGGGCTGCGCGGTTGTGGGGGTACGTGGAGGTGCTGCGGGCCTGTTGAATGGTCTGCATGACGGCGCGTTTCACCTTGAAAGTGGAGGCCGCGACGACGAGGCCTGCTTTGTTGCTGCGTCCGTGGCAGGACTCGGATATCGCGGTGCTCGTCGCGGCCCATCGCGATGAGGCGATGCGCCGCTGGCTGACGAGCGCCGTCGAGGACGAGGACGCGGCTCGGGCCTGGCTTGCCGACCGCGACGCGGGTTGGGCGAAGGGCACCGCGCCGAGCTGGGCTGTCGAGACTTTCGAGGCTGAGGGTGCGGTGGTCGGCCACATAGGCGTCACGGCTGCCAACCCGCCGAAGTCGCTCGCGACCGGCGTCGGATACTGGACGACGCCTGCGGCTCGGGGCAAGGGCATCGCGTCGCGGAGTGTCGAAGCGGTGACGGATTGGCTGTTCGGCGGGCAGGAGATCTTGCCGGCCGACGAGGTCGAGTTGCTGCACACGGTCGGCAATGAGGGATCGTGCCGCGTCGCGCAGAAGTGCGGATACGTTCTGGACTCGGTGCTCGCGCCGATGCCGCCGCAGTTCCCTGACGCGGGGCACCGGCATGTGCGGCGGCGGCCGGCTTGAGCGCCGGCGGGTTGTCGGCGCTCGCGCTAGCCGCGCAGGCCCGCGAGCGTGACCCCCACCAGCCGCTCCACCGCCGCCTTCGACGGCAGGCTCCCGGCGCCGTTCAGTGCGTTCACGCAGTACACGGCCAGTTCGGCGGGCGGGACGTCGGAGCGGACCGTGCCGCGGTCGGCGGCGTCGGCGATCAGCTGGCCGATGAAGTGCTCCAGGTGGCCGTGGGCTTCGTGCACCTGGGGTGAGCTGTGCAGGGAGGCGGCGATGTCCGTGCCGGCGTGGCTGGCGTGGCCACCCTGGCTGGCATGGCTGGCATGGCTGGCATGGCTGGCATGGCTGGCGTGGCCTTCGCGGTCGCGGCGGTTGCGGTGCGCATAGGCGCGCAGCACCGCTTCGAGCCGGGTGTCGGCGTCCGCCTTCGCCGCCGCCTCCATCAGCTCGGCCATGTGCTGGACGACCTGGCGGTCATGCCAGGCGGCGAGGATCGAGGCGACGTCCGGGAAGTACTTGTAGAGCGTCGCGCGGCCGATGCCGCTGGCCTGCGCGATGCCCGACATGGTGACGGCGGTCAGGCCGTGCTCGGCGACCTGGGCGGCGGTGGCGTCGAGGATGGCCTCGCGGACGGAGTCGCGGTGGTCGGCGAGGCTGTCGCTCCAGATCTTGGGCACGGCTCCATGTTATACAACCTGTCCGCGATCGAGACACTATGCCGTTGACAGAGACAGTTTGTATTGAAAAGCTGAAGCGGTGACCGAACAGCGAAATCCGATGGGGGACCCCCACGGCTCACCGCGCGCCCCCTGGGACGTCCGGCGGCCGCAGCCCGCGATCCAAGCGCTGGTCGAGGCCGGCGGGTTCAGCGGCCGGGTGTTGGACGTGGGGTGCGGATACGGGGAGAACGCCCTGTTCATAGCGGCCTCGGGGCTGCACGTGACCGGCTACGACCTGGACCGGGAGGCCCTGGACTGGGCCGCGGAGCAGGCTGCGGAACGCGGGCTCGCGGACCGGATCCGGTTCCTTCCCTTCGATGCCCGGAAGCTGATCGGCCTCGGCGGCGGCACGACGTACGACACCGTCCTGGACTCGCTGGTGTTCCACTCCTACGGGAACGCGGCCAGTCGGGCGCGGCACGTCGCGGGCCTCGGGACCGTGCTGGCGCCCGGCGGACGGCTGCACCTGCTGTGCTACAGCGACCGGCACGTCGGGCCGCCGGACCCGCCGCACACGATCTCGCTCGCCGCGATCCGCGAGGCGTTCGCCGACGGTTGGGCCGTGGACGAGGTGCGCGAGACGACGAGCATCTCGAATCTCGCCCCCGACGGAGTGGCCTCGTGGCTCGTCACCTGTAGCCGAGCCGCCGGCTCCGCCGATTTCACTCCAAACCAAGAGGAATCCTGACTATGCCCACGATGGAAGCCCGCGTCCCCACCGACCGCGCCGCCCGCTATCTCCAGCAGCTGTGTTCGCACGCCGGCCGCATGCACCACGGCGGTCCGCGTGCCGAGGCCACCTCCGACACCACCGGCCGGATAACCCGCGGCGCTGCGGTCTGCGACCTGACCGCCGCCCCGGACGCGCTCGTGCTGCGCGTCACCGGGGACGACGAGCAGCAGCTCAAAGCCTTGCAGGAGGCCGTGACCCGGACGCTGGAGAGGGTCGGGCGCCGTGACGGTTTGACAGTGTTCTGGGGGTAGATCGGGGTAGGCCCTGCTGCCGATCGCGAGGGCGGCCATGCAGAATGGCTGACCATGGAGGCTTTTCGCGATCAACACGGCATCCCCCACGCCCGCGCGGCGTCCGTCGAGGCGGCGTTCCGGGCCCAGGGGCATCTGGCGGCCCTGGACCGGGGCCTGCAGATGGAATACGTCCGGCGCAAAGCCTTGGGCACGTGGGCTGAGGTCGTCGGATCGCGGGCGCTTTCCGATGACAGGTTCTCCCGGCGGGTCGGCCTCGCGGCGGCGGCCCGCCGTTCGTATGAGGTGCTGGCCGACGAGACCAAGGCGGTCTTCGTCGCGTACGCCGAGGGGGTGAACGCGGCGCTGCCCGGGAGTCTGGCCGACTGCGACCTGCCGGAGCCGCCGGCGACGTGGGAGCCCTGGCACAGCGTCGCGGTGTATCTCGGCCGGCACGTCGGCATGGGGAGCATGGCGCACAAGCTGTTCCGGACCGCGCTGCTGCCGGTCGTACCGGCGGACGTGGTGTGGCGGGTCCGGGCCAACGCCAGGGACGAGCTGGTCGTGGTGCCGACCGGGGCGGTGCACCGGGTCGACGTCGAGGGGCCGCCGGAGGGGCACGGCGAGAAGGTGCGCGGGTGGCTGAACGGGCTCGCCGAGGTGCAGACCGTCGCCGCGTCCGCGGACCCGGCCGCCGGGAGCAACAACTGGGTGGTGTCCGGGGCGCACACGGTTTCGGGACGTCCGCTGCTGGCCGGGGATCCGCACCGGCCGTTCGAGACTCCGGGGCCGTACTGGCAGAACCACGTGTCCTGCGACGTTTTCGACGCGATCGGGTTGTCCTTCCCGGGCGTCCCCGGCTTCCCGCACTTCGGCCACAACGCGCATGTGGCGTGGGGTATCACGCACGGCATGGCCGATGACCAGGACCTGTTCGTGGAGAACCTGGACCGCGTGGACACCCGGACCGAGGTGATCCAGGTGCGGGACGCCGAGCCGGTCGAGATCACCGTGTACACCAGCGAGCGCGGCGGCGTGGTGGTGCAGGACGACGCCGCGAACACCGGGCTGGCGCTGCGCTGGACCGGGATCGCCGAGGCCGACCGGACGCTGGACTGCCTGCTGCCGATGCTGACGACCACCTCGGTCGCCGAGCTCGACGAGGTGATGCGCGGGTGGGCGGTGCCGGTGGACCACCTGATGATGGCGGACGTGCACGGGACGATCGGGTACCGGCTGCGGGGACGCGTGCCGAGCCGGGACGTGGCGAATTCGTGGGCTGCGGTACCCGGGTGGGACGAGGAGTACGCGTGGACCGGCTGGGTTCCGTTCGATCGGATGCCGGCGGCGCGTGATCCGGAGGAAGGGTTGTTGGTGTCGGCGAACAACCGGCCGAGTGCGGACACCACGCCGTATGTGGCGCATGACTTCGCCGGACCGGCGCGGGCCACGCGGATTCTGCAGCTGCTGCGCGAGGGCGTGGCGGCGGGCGAGGCTGACGGCGCCGGCGGGACCCTGGACCGGGCCGCGATGGAACGGATCCACGGCGACGTGGCGTCGCTGACGGCGCGGGAGTTCGTCGCCTCGCTGGAGCACGTGAAGGCCGCCGAGGGCAGCCGCCGGTCGCAGCTCCTTGAGATCCTGCGCGGCTGGGACGGCACGATGGGCCTGGGCTCGATCGCCGCGACGGTGTACACCGAGGCGCGCCGCGAGCTGCTGTCGACGGTGCCGTTGCCGACCGCGGCGGACTCCCACGCGCAGCTGCTGTCGCCGCAGCAGCGCACCGGCACGCTCTGGCTGTCGTTCCAGGCCCTGCTGGCCGGGGCGCGGGCCGGCGACGTGACGATGTTCGGCACCTGGTCGGACGCGGTCGGGCAGGCCCTGGACCAGACGGCGGAGCGACTGGAGACCGAGATCGGCCCGGACCTGGAGGACTGGACCTGGGGCCGGCTGCACCAGTGCCGCTTCACCGCCCTGCTGCCGGGAGTGCCGCCGGTGGCGGGGCGCCCGGTCCCGGGCGACAACGAGACGGTGCGCGCCGCAGGCCTGCACGGCATAGAGACCACGGCGGCGAGCTCGGGCTCGGTCGCGCGGTACGCGTTCGACCTGGGCGACTGGGAGAACAGCGGCTGGGTCGTGCCGGAGCAGACGGACGCGTGGTACGCGGCCCGGCTGGTGCCGATGCACTACGACTGGGAGGTGATCGAGCGGGTCGGGACGCCGATCGCGCTCGGGGCCGCGGCGGATCTGGAGGAGGCGGCGCGGTAGGGAAGCCGGTGCGGCCTTCAGCACGGGAGCAGCGCTGAAGGCTGCCGCTGACTCGGAGGCGGCTCGGACCGCGGCTGGACCTCGGCGCCGGTTTTGGCGAGCACGGTGCGGCGGCCGCGTTGCTGGAGCTGCGGACGAGCCGCCGGCGCACGGGGTGCAGCCGACAAGTCTCAAGATCTGCCGGGCCTCTGGATCACAGAACCCTCATATCCCTATCCTGGCCCTTTCGCCGACGCGACGAGGGGGCCAGGTGCGGGCTGACGCTGATCCGGACACCGCTTGGGATGTCGATCTCGGGGCGACGCAGCAGCGGTACCGTGACTTCCTCGCCGGTGCGTGGTTGCCGGGGCTGGGGCCGGGGGCACAGCCGGAGCCGTTGCCGGCGCAGCGGGTCCGGGTGACGTTCGCCGGCTCCGGGGCTGGTCGTGGCGTTCTGACGTGGGGACAGCGGGACATCTGGGCCACGATGCGGCGTCAGCGGAACTGGCTGCCGCAGGGGGGACGCCGGCCGCTGGCGCCCGGGACGCGGGTCGAGGATGTCGCGGCGGAGTTGGCGTATCTGCACGGCCGGTACCCCTCGATGCGTACCCGGCTCGTGTTCAGTGACCTGCCGGATGGTGCCGTTCGGCAGTGGGTGGCGCCGGCCGGCGAGACGTTCCTGGAGGTCTACGACACGCCGCCGGGTCAGGACCCTGATGTTTTGGCCGCCAGGGTGGAGGCGGTGTATCGGCGCCGGCCCTACGACCTGCGCGCCGAGTGGCCGGTGCGGATGGCCGTCGTGCGGAGTGGCGGCGTGTGCACGCACCTGGTCGTCCTCATGCATCACTTGGCGCTCGACGCGGGTGGGGCCGCAGTGATGATGCGGGAAGTAGCCTCCCGCGAGCACGCCGAGCCGGCGGGAATGCAGCCGTTGGAGCAGGCGGCGTGGCAGGCGTCGGAGGCCGGGCTTCGGCACGATGACAGGACCCTGCGGTACTTCGCCAAGGCGCTGGACCGGTTGGCCGCCGCGCCGCCGCCGACGCTCAAGCCCCGGCCGAGCGAGCCGCGCCACTGGTCCGGACGCCTCGTCTCCCCCGTGCTCGCCGGTGCGGTGGCGGCGGTCGGTGCCCGGCGCGCGGTCGACGACGCCGCGGTGCTCACCGCCGTGACCGCGATCGCGTTCGCGCGGGTCACCGGCACCGATCGGGTGCTGATGCGGCCGCGCGTCGGGAACCGGTTCCGGCCGGCGCTGGCCGACGTCGTGTGCTTCGTGGCGCAGAGCGGGCTGCTGGTGTTGGAGGTGGGCGACACGACGTTCGACGAGGCCGTGGATCGGGCGCGGGGAGCGACGCTGGCCGCGGTGAAGAACGCCTACTTCGATCCCGACGCGCTGGAGGCGCTGCTCGACCGGTTCGCCGCCGAGCAGGCGAGCGCGACGTATGCCGGCGCGCCGGTCCCCGCGATGTTCTTCAACGACCGGCACGCCGCCGAGCCCGCCGTCGACTACGCCACCAACGCCGCCCCGAACCCGCGCGAGCCGCAGCGCACGCGAGGCGCGTCGACGTTCGCGTGGCTGCGTCGCGGGCCGGAGCCGGCCGAGACGCTGTCGGTCACGGTCGACGACGCCGACGGTGCGCTGGCCGTCTCAGTACACTTCGACACGCATGTCATCGCGCCGGAGACGGCCGAGGAACTGCTGTGGGGAATCGAGCACGCCGCCATCGAGGCCGTGGCAGACGGCGACGCTCCGACCGGGATCCGACGGGCGACGCCGCCGACGAAGACACCGACTAAGACGCCGACAACGACGCCGACGAACACGCCGACACGCTTGCCGGCCACCGGACCCGAAACAGCCGCCGACCCCACCGCGACGCCCCCGAGTTCCTGGAATCGCCGGGAACCGTAAACCTCCTATCAGGATTCTGCCAGCCGGGCCCCGGGTAAGGATCGCAGCGTCCCTCTCCCCCCCGACAGCGTGCCCCGGAGGTGCCGCATGTCTCGTCGGCTGTCCCCGCGCAAACGTACCGCCGTCCTCCTCGCCCTGGTGCTGGCCCTGGTCGGGGCCACCGCCGCGGCCGCCCGGCCGCGGCACGAGCTGAAGTTCGACGTCTCCTTCCCCGCCGCGACCCGGACCGCGCCCGCCGACGGCCGGGCGTTCGTGATCGTGTCGACCACCGCGAGCTCCGATCCCCGGGAGCAGATCAACATCGTCAACGGCGCGCCGTACTGGGGCCGGGACGTCGAGGGGCTCCGTCCCGGGCGCCCGGTGCGGCTCGACTCCGGCGCCGCGACCTACGGCTACCCGCTGGCCACGCTCAACCAGCTGCCGCCGGGCCGCTACTACGTGCAGGCCTTCTTCACCGTCTACGACACCTTCCACCGCGGCGACGGCTCGACCGTCCAGATGCACATGCCCTGCGGCGACGGCCAGGACATCTTCAACTCGCCGCGGAACATGTACAGCACGCCGCAGTGGATCACCATCACCGGCGACGAGGACAAACCGCTCAAGCTGTCGCTGGACCACGTCATCACGCCGTCCGACCCGATCCCGGCCGGCGGCACCTGCCAGCAGGGCAACCCCGCCGACACCCAGCACGTGAAGCACATCAAGATCCTGAGTCCGGCGCTGACGAAGTTCTGGGGCACGCCGATCTACGTCGGCGCCAACGTGCTGCTGCCGCAGGGGTACGACGACCCGCAGAACGCGAACGTGCGCTACCCCGTCGAGTACCACTTCGCGCACTTCACCGAGAACGCGCCGCACGGCTTCAAGGAGGACGGCAGCAACTCCTTCTCCCAGTTCTGGCTCAACCCGAGCTCGCCGAAGTTCATCAGCATCGAGGTCCGCGAGGAGAACCCCTTCTACGACTCCTCCTACGTCGTCGACTCCCCCAACGTCGGCCCCTACGGCACCGCGACCACCCAGGAGCTGATCCCGGCCCTGGACGCGCAGTTCCGCACGATCGCCGCGCCCTGGGCCCGCGTCACCTCCGGCGGCTCGACAGGCGGCTGGGAAGCGCTGGCCTCGCTGGTGTTCAACCCGGGCGTCTACGGCGGCACCTTCGCCGGCTACCCCGACCCGGTGGACTTCCACCGGCACCAGATCGTCGACATCTACGACGACGCCAACGCCTACAACACCCTGCGCCAGTTCGACTACCCGACCCAGCGCCCCGACGACCGCAACACCGCCGGCGACTCCGTCTACGACATGGCGCAGGAGAACCTGTGGGAGCTGGCCATCGGCGACCACGACCGCAGCGGCGGCGCCTGGGCGATCTGGGAGGCGGTCTACGGCCCGCAGGGCAAGGACGGCTACCCGGCGCTGGTGTGGGACAAGCGCACCGGCGCGATCGACCACACCGTGGCCGCGCAGTGGAAGCCGAAGGACCTGGACGCCAAACTGGCGGCCGAGTGGTCCACGCTGGGCCCGCAGCTGCGGGGCGAGATCCACATGTACGTCGGCGACATGGACACGTACTTCCTGAACGACGCGGTGGAGCTGCTGCAGAAGAACCTCGACGCGCAGACCTCGCCGCCGGCCGACGCGACGTTCACCTACGGCCGCGAGAAGCCGCACGGCTGGTCGCCGTACACGGACGCGCAGTGGTTCGGCGTGTACGCGGCCTACGTGGCGTCGAAGGCGCCGGCCGGGACGGATGTCTCCGGGTGGCGCGGGGCCTCGACGACAGCCGCCCCGCCGGCATCGGCCGCAGTGGCAACCGCATCGTCGAAGGCGGCGGCCGCGAACACGGTGCGTGCGATGCTGCCGGCCTCGATGGACGGCGGTGTGATCGATCAGACGGATGTGAAGCTCGGACCGTCGCGGTGAGCAGCGAGGGCTGAGCATCGCGCGCAGCCGCTGGTCGTTGCCCGAATCAGGTGACGACCAGCGGCGAAGCGCCTATCCGGCAGCCGACAGCCAGCGGTCCGTGTCCCGGTGCCGGCCGAGCCCCACCGCGTCGAACTCGTCGAAGAAGTCGCCCTTGGTGGCACCGAGGAGCCGCAGGGCTTGCGAGATCGGACTGCCCTCGGGCGCGAAGGGCTCGCCTTCAACGCTGCTCAGCGGGCCGAACACCACGTGCCCGCCCTCCCAGACCTGCGCGCGCTGCGTCCCGGCCCCGCCCCAATAGTCGGCCTCGACATAGGCGACGGCGCCCAGCGTCGAACAATCGCTCAGCGCGCGGCCGAACCCGGCGGGCACCTCGGCGACACCGTCCGAGTCCAGGAACGTGTCGAGAAACGCGTCGGTGATCGGGAGCAGCGTCAAGCCCTGGTCGAGCGGGGCCAGCAGCGCGGGCTCGACGCCGTCGGCCAGCGCGCGGAGCACGGGCTCGGCGGCGATGACGGCCTGGAGGCGATACATGTGCGTATTCTCGTCGATCCCGGGCAGCCGCGCGGCACCGTCCACATGAACAGCGAGCGGCGGCGACCGGGCCCCTCAACCCGGTCGCCGCCTGTTCATCAGGAGTCGGAGATACGCCTCACCAGGCGACGGTCACGTTCCCCGTCCCGGAGGTCGGCACGGTGTACGTGTGGTTGGAGCCGCCTTCCCAGGTGACGGTGCCGTCCGAATGCTTGATGAAGAACTTGAACTGGATGTTCGCCCCGGCCGGGACGCTGGCCAGGCTGAACCACGTCGGATAGTTCGGATCCAGCAGCGGACCGATCGCGACCGAGGTGTCGGTGCTCCAGTTCCCCAGCTCGTCCTGGTCGCCGGCCAGATAGATCTCGTCGCCCGGCGAGGTCGAGGTGCCGGTGACGGTGAACGTCACCGGCACCTGCGTCCCGGTCTCCACGTGGTAGTTGATGCTGTTGCTCGCGGTACCTCCGGCCGAGGTCAGAACCACCGGAGCAGTGCCCGGCGCGACGCCCGACGGGATCGTGATGTCCGCCTCGCCGCCCGACCAGTAGTCCACGGTCGCCGGGACGCCGCCGACCGTGGCGGTGCCGGCGGCGGAGCCGAAGTTCACGCCGGTCACGGCCACCTTGTCGCCGCTGTGGCCGATCGTCGGGCCGATGTTGCCGACCTGCGGGGTGGACTGCGCCGGGGCGACGTACGACCACACCGCGGCCTGCCCCGGGTTCAGGGTGTAGGCGCCAGTCGGGTTGTTGCCGCCGGTGCCGGCGTTGACCGTGAGGGTGCCGCCGCCGAGGGAACCGCCCAGGACGTCGTTGTAGCTGCCGGCGGGCAGCGCGGTGTTCAGATTGGTCAAGGGGTAGCTGGCCGACGTGCTCTTGTTCACCGCGACCAGGACCGTGTCGTTGTAGAACTTGCGCTCGTAGACGTACACGTCGTTGTTGATCCAGCGCTGGGTCGAGCTGCCGTAGCGCAGGGCGGGGTTGCTCTTGCGCAGGGCCGCCAGCTTCTGGGTGATACCGAAGTTGCGGCTGTTCTCGGCGAACGAGCTGATCATCGGCCGGTTGTAGGGGTCGCCGCCGACCTGGCCGAAGGAGTTCGTGGTGTCGTTGTGCAGGTAGTTCTCGTCGCCGTAGTACACCGACGGGATGCCCGGCACGGTCATGTTCACCACGGTCGCCTGGTCCAGCAGCGTGGTGTTGTTGTTGATCGACAGGAAGCGGTTCTCGTCCTGGCTGTCGACGAAGTCCACCAGGTCGTTGGACCAGTTGAAGGAGCTCTGCTGGCGGCTGAGCTCGGAGTCCAGCTCCGACATGTTCGCGTTGCTCGCGAACACGTCGCGCACCGCGGTGTTCAGGTCGAAGTTCTCCAGCGACTGACCGTCGGTGTTCGCGAACTTCACCTCGTTCGGCCACAGCGCCGCGCTGCTGGGGTCGGCCCACTCGCCGTACATGAACACGCTGTGCGAGTTCTCGATGTGGTCGACGTAGCCCTTCAGCCAGCCGCCGGGCATGTGCTTCACGGCGTCCATGCGGATGCCGTCCACGCCGTGCCCGAGCCAGGTGTCGACGGCGCCCTGCACGTAGTTCGTGACCGCCGGGTTCTCCTGCGCCAGGTCGGCGAGGTTGAACAGGTTCTGGTACTCGACGTCGTAGAGGTTGTTGTAGTCCGCGACGCCGCCGTTGTGGTGGAAGTAGCCGTTCGGGTCGTTGTCGTACGTCGACAGCGTGGTCCCGTTCTGCTTCAGCGCGCCGCCGGCGCCGTAGTTCGGGTTGCTCGTGTCCTCGGGGTTGGTGTCGTTGACGGCCCAGTCCATGATCACCTTGATGCCCTTGGCGTGCGCCGCGGCGACCATGGCGTCGAAGTCGGCCCACTGTCCGAAGTGCGGCTCCGGGGTGTAGAAGTCCATGCCCCAGTAGCCGTGGTACCCGGCGGTGGTGTTGCCGCTGCTGTCCGGGACCGGCACGTTGACGTTCTGCACCGGCGGCGAGATCCAGATGGCGCCGACGCCGAGGTCGGACAGGTACTGCATCTTGGCGGTGACGCCGGCGAAGTCTCCGCCCCAGTACTCCTGCCAGTTGCTGTGCGTGGGGTCGTTCAGGTTCGGCGCGGACGACGGGTTGTCGTTGCTGGTGTCGCCGTTGTAAAAGCGGTCGGTCAGCAGCTGGTAGATCACATCGGAGGTCATATCGCCGGTGCTGACCGGCGTGGAGCTCAAAGCGGCGGCCGTCGAGCTCGGGGCGGCGGCGGACCGGATCGGGGCGGCCGAACTGGGGGCCGCGGCCGCGGTCACCGCGCTGGCCGCAGCCAGGCTCACGGCCGTGCCGACCAACGTGAGTCTGCGGCGTCTGTGCATGGTGCCTCTCCTATCCCAATGGTGCGGATCAGCCCTTGACGGCGCCCGCCGTCAAGCCCTTGACGAGATACTTCTGGAGGTAGAGGTAGATCAGGACGACCGGAATGCCGGCCAGCAGCGACCCGGCGGCGAACTCGCCGTAGTCGGTGTTGTGGTTGCCGGAGACCAGGCCGTACAGGCCGACGGCCAGCGTCTTGTGCGTGGTATCGGTGAGGAACACCCCGGCCAGCAGGATCTCGTTCAGGTTTGCCACGAACGAGAACAGCCCGACGACGACCAGCATCGGAACCGCCAACGGCAGCACGACCCGGAAGAAGACCTGCGCCTCGGACGCGCCGTCGATGCGCGCGGCCTCGTCGAGCTCCTTCGGGATGGTGTCCAAATAGCCCTTGAGCAGCCAGGTGTTCACCCCCATCGCGCCACCGAGGTACACCAGGATCAGACCCAGCGAGGTGTTCAGACCGGCGACCGGCAGCACCGAACCGATGTTGATGAACAGCAGATACAACGCCGTCAGCGCGATGAAGTTCGGGAACATCTGGACGAGCAGGATGCCGGTGAGGCCCGGCCGCCGGCCGCGGAAACTCAGCCGGGAGAAGGCGTACGCGCCACTGACGCCGATCAGGACATTCAGGACCGCCGCGACACCGCAGATTACCAGGGTATTGACATACCAGCGGACGTAGGGCGAGTTCGGGTCGTGGAACAGCTTGCTGAAGTTGGAGAAGCTGGCGCCGCTGGGGATCAGCGAGGTCGAGGACAGCGTGCCGACGGGGTTCAGCGCGGCCGATATCAGGAAGATGATCGGGACGAGCGCGAACACCAGGGCCGCCAGACCCACCAGGTGGCGCCACCACATCCGGTCCTTCATCATCGCGCGTACACCTCCTCCAGCTGGCGGGTCTGCCGGAATCCGGCGTAGGAGATCAGGCCGACCAGGACGAAGATCAGGAACGAGATCGCCGAGGCCAGGCCGTACTGCGCGCCCTGGCCGCCGAACGCCAGCCGGTAGGTGTAGCTGATCAGGATGTCCGTGTCGCCGGCGGTGGAGCTGCCCGAGGGGTACGGACCGCCGTCGGTCAGCAGCCGGATCACGTTGAAGTTGTTGAAGTTGTAGCTGAAGGAGGCGATCAGCAGCGGCATCGCGCCGATCAGCACCGTGGGCATGGTCACCGAGCGGAACACCCGGAACGGCGAGGCGCCGTCGACCTTCGCGACCTCCTTCAGCTCCTGCGGCACCGCCTGCAACAGGCCCGCGCAGACCAGGAACATGTAGGGGAAGCCGAGCCACAGGTTGGTCAGCAGGACCGAGCCGCGCGCGGCCCAGGGGCTGCCGAGCCAGTCGATGTGCGTGCCGAACAGCTTGTTCAGCAGGCCGAAGTCCTTGTTGTACATGCTCGACCAGACCAGCGTGGAGATGAACGCCGGCATCGCATAAGGAAGGAGAAGCAGGGAACTGTAAAGCCTTCGGCCGCGCATCCGCGGATGGTCCATGACCACCGCGAGCAGCAGTCCCAGACCGAAGGTGGTCAGGACCGACAGGATCGCGAAGGCGATCGTCCAGATGAGGACGCGCAGGAACGGTCCGCGGATGGCCGCGTCGGTGAGCACGGACGTGAAGTTCTTGAACCTGACGTCGATCTTCCAGCCGATCGGCAGCATCTTGCCGGAGCCGTCGGCCGCTTTGAACGTCCCGTTGGACGCCTTGTAGACGGTGTTGGTCCGGGTGTCCGTCATGGTCTGCGTGGCGGCGTCGTACTTCATCGTGAACTGACCGACGTACGCCTCCGACAGCCCGACGGACTTGATGAAGCCGCCGGAGACCGGTACCTCGAACCCGGCCAGCCGTTGGCCCAGGCCGTTGACCTGGATACCGCTCAGGATGTGCCAGCCCTGCGCGGTGATCACCTTGCCGGTGAACGGGTCCTTGGCCACCTGCGCGTCCGGCACCGGGGTGAGCCCGGTGGCGTCGCCGCGCTCGACCTTGCCGTTCGGGTCGGTGAGGAAGAAGACGAACGGACCGGAGGCGTCGGCGGTCCTGGTCGCCACCGACAGCTCGTAGCGCTGCGCACCGGGCTGCTCCAGCACCGAGTCGGCCTCGAGCTGCGCCACGGCCTGGGACTGGCTCAACCGGTGCCCGTCGCCGTAGTTGGTGAACGCGGTGCTGATCGTGTAGCCGATCGGGTAGACCTGGAACGCCAGCAACAGGATCGTGCCAGGCACCAGGAAGCGCGCGGCGATCCGCTTCGGGGTCAGGTAGACGTAGGCGAGGATCACCGTCACCGCGACGGAGATCGTCACGCCGGTCCACGAGTGCTTGTCGACCAGCGTCGGGATCGTCAGGACCGCGAAGGCCGCGACGAGTCCGACGAAGACGACCCGCGGCCACGACAAGCGCGCCAGACGCTCAGCGGGCGAGGGGGCCATGGCCGCTCCTTGCTTTCTCTCGGCTCCGCACGGTGCGACGGCCCGGGGGCAAATCGGGACGCCGCATCGTGCGGAGGTTCGGGGGGGGTGGAAGGACTGATCCGGAGGAGGACGAGAAGGTACGGGCCCGGTCAGCCCTTGGCGATCGCGGCCTTGATCTGCGTGGCCGCGTTCGTCATCGCCGTGTTCGGGTCGGCGCCGCCGACGATCGCCGCTTCGGCGATGCCGAGCGGGCCCCACACCGCGGACATCGCCGGGATCTGCGGGAGGACGACGCCGTGCGCGGCCGCGGCCTGGAAGGCGGCGATGTCCGGATCGGTCTTGGACACGTCGTCGTACGCCTCGGTCAGGGCCGGCGCGCGCGGGTCGACCTTGTACAGCGCCTCCTCGACGTCCTTCTTCGTCAGGTAGTTCAGCGTGAACTCCTGCGCCAGGGCCGTGTTCTTGGCCTTGGCCGAGACGTAGAAGGCCTGCACGCCGACGAACGGGGCCGACGGGCCCATGCCGGCGAAGCCGGGGACCGGGCTGATCGCGTACTTCAGGCCGGCCTTGCGGACCTGCTCCAGCGCCCACGGACCGGAGATCAGGTACGGGGTCTTGCCGGAGGTGAACAGCGACACCGCGTTGTTCGCGTCGATGGAGCGCTTGAAGACGTTCTGGCCCTTCTCGCCGTACTTGGCCAGCCGCGCTGCGAACGCCTTGGAGCCGGCGTTGTCGACACCGACCTGCGCGGGGTCGTAGCTGCCGTCGGCCTTGGTGCCGAAGATGAAACCGCCGGCCGAACCCAGCAGCGGCTGCGCCGTGTACGGGTCGCCCTGCTGGCCGATCTGCATCGCCAGCGCCTCGGAGGCCTTGCCCGCCTTCACCGCGGCCTGGCCGTTGGCCACCATCGCCTCGAAGGTCGCCGGGTTGGCGGCGGCCTCGCCGGTGTTGGTGATCAGCGCGAGGTTCTCGGTGGCATAGGGGACGCCGTAGACCTGGCCGTTGTAGGTGACGGCGTTCAGCGCGGTGGTCTCGAAGGCGCTCTTCTGCGACGCGGCCAGCGGCAGCGGCGAGATGGCGCCGTTCTGCACCAGGTTGCCGATCCAGTCGGTGGCGCCGACCACGATGTCCGGGCCCTTACCCGCGGCGGTCGCGGTGACGTACGCCGACTGCAGGTCGGTGGCGACCGGCTGGACGCTCACCGAGATGCCGTTGGCGCTGGCGAAGCTCTGCGCGAACTGCTGGAGCACCGGGGCCCGCTGCGCGTCGGTCCAGATCACCAGGTCCGTGTTGGGGTCGCGGACCGGCGGGGCGCTGGAGGAGGACGAGGGCGCCGACGCGACGGAGGAACTGGAACTCGTCGCGGACGGCGAGGAGGCCGAGCCCGTCGAGGACGACGAGCCCGCGGCGGCCGGCTTCGAGGACGAGCTGGAGCAGCCGGTCAGGGAAAGAGCTGCCGCTACGACCGCGACAGCCGCGGTCGTCAAGGAGGGACGGTATCTCACCATGACCCCTTTGGTCAGTTGTTGAGGGAAGGGAAGGAAGGGAAGGTACCCGCGCCCGACCTCCGCGCCACAGGTCAGAGCATTGACGGCGGTGGGGTCCGGCTGTGACTCGCTGTTAACACGGCAGACCCTAACCGGAAACTCGCGCCAGACAATCCGTTGCAGCTTCTTGCGTCGCTGTTGCAGCTACGTGCACCTGTGTTTCTACGTTTCTGCAAGCGGGCCCGTGGAGGCCCGTACGACCAACTCGGGGAAGAACAGCGACTCGGTCTTGCGGATGGTCACCCCGCGGATCTGGTCGATCAGCGTCCGGGCTGCGGCGACGCCCATGGAGAGCACCGGCTGGCGCACCGTGGTCAGCGGCGGGTCGGTGTAGCCCATGAGGATCGAATCGTCGTAACCGATCACGGAAACGTCCTCGGGGACCCGCTTGTGGTGTTGCTTCAGGGCCCGGATCGCACCGAGCGCCATCATGTCCGAGCCGCAGACGATGGCCGTGACGGTGCGCTGCAACAGCCTGGAAGCCCCCGCGTAGCCGCCCTCGACCCCGGGGAAGGAGATGTCGACCAGGTCCGGGTCGTAGCCGCCGGCGCCGAAGGCGGTCTCCATCGCGGTGCGGTAGCCGGCCAGCTGCCGGCGGGCCGGGACGTGCCGGTCGGAGGACAGCAGCAGCCCGATCCGGCGGTGCCCGAGCTCGGCCAGGTGCGCCACGGCCAGCTCCCCGGCGGCGCGGTCGTCGCAGGAGATGAACGGCGCCTCCAGGTTCGGGATGAAGCCGTTGACGAACACCAGCGGCAGCCGCTGCGCCACCAGGTCCCGGTAGCGGGAGTGGTCCTGGCCGGTGTCGGCGTGCATGCCGGAGACGAAGATGACGCCGGAGACGCCGCGGTCCAGCAGCATGCCGACGTACTCGTCCTCCCCCGCGCCCTCCGGCGTCTGGGAACACAGCACCGGCGTGAAGCCCTGGCGCGACAGGTTGGTCTCGATGACCTGCGCGCACAGCGGATAGATCGGGCTCTCCAGCTCCGGCAGCAGCAGGCCGACCAGGCCGGCGCTGCGGGGCCGCAGGCGGGAGGGGCGCTCATAGCCGAGCACGTCCAGCGCGGTCAGCACCGCCTTGCGCAACTGCGGGCTGACGCCGGGGCGTTCGTTGAGGACGCGGGAGACCGTGGCCTTGCTGACGCCGGCCTGCCGGGCTATGTCGTCGAGTCGAGAAGACATGCGCCGCACTATAGGTGTTGCGTTGCGAAACATGGAAGCAAAAGAGTGAAACACTGCGGCAAACATCGGCAACCCCTTACGGATCACGACTCGTTTGCCTAGCGTCTGGCTCGTGAATCCCCCTGTTCTCGGTCCCTCAGCCCACCACGACGGATCGCCTTTGTACGTCGGCGATCCCGCGCCCCGCGTCGGAGACAAAGCGGATGTGTTCGTCCGCACCTCCAAGGCGCTGGCGGCGAAGCGGGTACACGTGCGGTCCACACCAGACGGCGAACCGGCCTACGTCGAGGCACAGGTGGATCGGGAAGAGGGCGAGGAGGTCTGGTGGCGTGCGAGCGTGCCGGTCGTCAACGCGGAGCTCGGATATCGCTTCCTGCTGGAGACGCCGGGGCGGAGGACCTGGCTCAACGGACTCGGGCTCAGCACGGTCGACGTCACCGACAGCGCGGATTTCCGGCTCCCGACCTACGATCCGCCACCGACCTGGGCCGAGGGCGCGGTGGTGTACGAGATCTTCCCCGACCGGTTCGCGCGGTCGGCGGCGCATCCGGTCGGGGAGCTGCCGGATTGGGCCGTTCCGGCCGCATGGGACGATCCGGTCGCGTACGGCACTCCAGCCGGGACCAAGCAGGTCTACGGCGGGACGTTGTGGGGCGTCGCGGAAAAGCTCGACTACCTGCGCGGACTCGGGATCGACGCGGTGTATCTGACGCCGTTCTTCCCCGCGCGGTCCAACCACCGGTACGACGCCTCGTCGTTCGACGTCGTCGATCCGCTGCTCGGCGGGGATGAAGCGCTCAAGGAGTTGACCGCGCAGGCGCATCTGCGCGGGATCCGGGTCATCGGCGACATCACGCTGAACCACACCGGCGATCAGCATCCCTGGTTCCGGCGCGCGCAGGCCGATCCCTCCAGCGCCGAGGCGGGGTTCTACTACTTCGGCGCGGACCGCCGTCAGTACGCGTCGTTCTTCGGTGTGCCGTCGCTGCCCAAGCTCGACCACCGGTCCGAGGAGCTGCGGCGGCGGCTGTATGAGGGCCCGGATTCGGTGATCGCGCGGTATCCGGCGGAGTTCGGGCTGGACGGCTGGCGCGTGGACGTGGCGCAGTCGGCGGGGCGGTACGGGGCGATCGATCTCAACGCGCGGATGGCGCGGTCGGTGCGTGAGACGTTGCTCAAGACGGCGCCGGATTCCCTTGTCCTGGCTGAGCACCAGTTCGACGCCTCGGCGACGCTGCGCGGCGACGGCTGGCACGGGACGATGGCGTACGCCGGGTTCACGCGGCCGGTGCTGGGCTGGCTGGGCGCCGCCGACACGCCGGAGCTGTGGGGCGTGCCGGGCCGGCCGCCGGCTCTCGGCGGCGGCGCGATGGCCGCGGTGATGCGGGAGTTCGCGGCGCTGATCCCGTGGCGCGCCGTCACGCACAACATGACGCTGCTGGACTCGCACGACATGCCGCGGTTCCGGTCGCTGGTCGGCGGCGCGGGGCGGCAGGCGCTGGGGGTGGCGCTGCTGATGACGCTGCCGGGGCTGCCGATGGTGTTCGCCGGGGACGAGGTCGGGGTGCACGGGGCCCTGCACAACGAGGACGGACGGCGGGCTTTCCCGTGGGATGAGAGCACGTGGGATCAGGGTACGTATGAGATGTACCGCTCGCTGATCGCGCTGCGGCGTTCGCATCCGGCCCTGCGCTCCGGCGGGCTGCGGTGGCTGCACACCGCGGACGACGTCGTGTTGTTCGAACGGGCGCTGCCCGGGGAGAGGCTGGTGGTCCAGGTCAGCCGGGCGGCGCACCCGCCCCTGACCGCCCCGTTCGCCGCCGGGCATCTGCTCGGCGGACCCGATCTGAGCCCCGGCGTTCAGCTGCCGTCCGACGGACCGGCGTTCCATGTCTGGTGTGTCGAGAGTGCCTGAGCCTTCTCCCGTTTCGAGCCTCGGAGTGAAATCGATGAGCAGGATGAGCAGTTGGTGGCGTGACGCCGTCATCTACCAGGTCTACATACGCAGCTTCGCCGACGGGAACGGCGACGGCGTCGGCGACGTCGCGGGACTGCGCTCGCGGCTGCCGTACCTGGCGGCGCTCGGGGTGGACGCGTTGTGGCTGAACCCCTGGTACGCCTCGCCGCAGGTGGACGCCGGGTACGACGTGAGCGACTACCGGCGGCTGGATCCGCTGTTCGGCGACCTGGACGATGCCAAGGCGCTGATTAACGAGGCGCATGAACACGGGCTGCGGCTGATCCTGGACATCGTGCCGAACCACACCTCGGATCGGCACGCGTGGTTCCAGGAGGCGCTGGCCTCGGCGCCGGGTTCCGAGGCCCGGGCCCGGTACCACTTCCGGCCGGGGCGCGGCGCGGACGGCTCGGAGCCGCCGACGGACTGGCCGTCGATCTTCGGCGGCCCGGCCTGGACCCGGACCGTGGATGCCGACGGGAAGCCCGGGGACTGGTACCTGCACCTGTTCGCGCCGGAGCAGCCGGACCTGAACTGGACGAATCCGCAGGTGCGACGGGAGTTCGAGGACATCCTGCGGTTCTGGCTGGACCTGGGGGTGGACGGGTTCCGGATCGACGTGGCGCACGGACTGACGAAGGACCCTGCGTTCCCAGACCTGGCCTCGCGCGAGGCCGGCGGGATGCTCGACGCCGCGACGGAGGACCACCCGTACTTCGACCGCGACGAGACGCTGGCGATCTACGAGGACTGGCGGCGGGTCGCGGACTCGTACAAGGGCGAGCGGGTGTTCGTGGCCGAGGCGTGGGTCGCGGACGCCTCGCGGGTGGCGCGGTACCTGACGCCGACGCGGCTGCACACAGCTTTCAACTTCGGCCTGCTGAGCTGCCCCTGGGACGCCGAGGCGCTGCGGACGGAGATCGACGCGACGCTCGGCGTGCTGGCGGCCGTCGGCGCACCGCCGACGTGGGTGCTGTCGAACCACGACGTGATCCGGCACGCCACGCGCTACGGCCGCGCGCAGACGTCGCTAGCCGACGCCCGTCGACTGTACGGAACGCCGGTGGACCACGCGCTGGGCGAGCGGCGCGCGCGGGCGGCGGTGCAGCTGATCAACGCGCTGCCCGGCGGGACGTACGTGTACCAGGGCGAGGAGCTGGGGCTGCCGGAGGTGGAGGACCTGCCGCCAGCGGTCTGGCAGGACCCGAACCGCCGGTACAAGGACCACGACGGCCCGGTGCGGGACGGCTGCCGCGTGCCGCTGCCCTGGTCGGGCGACGCGCCGCCGTTCGGCTTCTCGCCGGAGGGCGCGGCGGCTGCGCCGTGGCTGCCGCAGCCGGCGGAGTGGAAGGAACGCACGGCGGCGGCGGAGGAGCAGGACGCTGCCTCGATGCTGTCGCACTACCGCGCGCTGCTACGGATCCGCCGCGAGTGGCTGGGGCGCGGCCTCGGGGACGGCGCGGCGTTGGAGTGGCTGCCGGAGGCGGCGGAGGGCGTGCTCGCGTTCCGGCGCGGGGAGGTGGTGTGTTACGCGAACCTGTCGAAGGCGGCGGTGGAGCTGCCGGCGGGGTATCGGGTGCTGATCGCTTCGGAGCCGGTGGCGGGGGCGATGCTGCCGGTGGATGCGGCGGTTTGGTTGGTGGCCGAGTAGGCGCCGGGGCTCGGTGCGCTGCACGGGTGCGGCTGGTCTGCGGCTTTGGGCCGCTGGCGTGACCTGGCGCGCGGGGCGGGCATGGCGGCATTTTGTTAGGGAATTATCGCCCCTTATACGCAGATATAGCACGCGCCACCGACACAACCGCCGGCACATAGCACGCAACGTCGACACACCACCGACACGACCAACGCCACGACTACCGCCACCATCGCCATCGCCATCGCCATCGCCATCGCCATCGCCATCGCCACAACCACCAGCACCCACACATCCAGCCCCTCGCGCGCCATTGACTCCCACCGCGCTTCTCAGGATGCTGACCTCGTGGAACCCTTCAAACCACGAGGCTGGCTGTGGGACCGGCCGATGCCCCGCTTCCTGGGCTACGGCGTGGTCTGGATCGCCTTCTGGGGTGCGGCCGGAGCAGCGCTGGACGCGCTGCAAAAGCAGCACCGGCCACTGCTGGTGGCCGGTGCGTTGTCGGTCGCGTGGTTCAGCGCCGCGTTCCTCGTCTATGACGCGGTGCGGTACCTGCTGTGGCGCCGTCGTGGGGAGTGACTTCGGCTACTGTGCGTCGCCGTGTCCGTCCCAGTGCCGGCCCTCGTGTCCCTGGACGAACAGCAGGCCCTTGGGGCTTTGCAGCTTCACGTCCGTCGCCACCGCGGTCGCGACGCCGGTCTTCTCGTTGATCAGCTTCAGGCCGGGGGTGTTCGCCAGGTCGCCGGAGCCGGGGGCGGGCTGTGCCGCGAACAGTTCGCCGCGGGCGTAGCCGTCGGTGTCCAGGGTGTAGATGCTGCCGCTCTTCTGGTCGACGATGAACAGCCGGCCCTCGCCGCCGGTCGGGGTGACGTCGTCCAGCTGCGGGGTCACCGAGGTCGGGCCGGTGGCGTTCGTGAGGTCCAGTTCGTGCAGCGCCGGGTGCTTGGCGTCCAGGTCGGTGGCGAAGATCAGCTTGCTGTCGGCCTGCGAGTCCTGGATCAGGGTGCCGCCGTCGGGGCCGGGGACCCACTTGTTGGAGTCCGGGTCGGTCAGGCCCATCGACACGGTCTTCGGGGCGCCGGGGGCCGGGTTGACCACGGTGGCCTTGTCGTTCACGCCGAACAGCGGGGTCAGGGCGGCCGTGGTGCCGGTCAGCTTGATCGTGTAGACCGCCGGGGCGTTGTTCGGGGCGGGCAGCGAGACGTCGGGGTTGGAGTGCGCGACGTAGATGGTGCCGTCGCGGCCGATCGCGACCGAGTCCGTGCCGCCGTTGGCGCCGTCCGAGCCGGTCTGCGCCGGGTTCGGGAAGTAGGTGTAGTGCTTGAGGCCGCCGGTGCCCTCGCCGGGGGTGATCGTGTAGAGCGTGGAGTTCAGGTCCTCGTTCACGGTGGCGATCACGCGGTGGTGCCGCGGGTCGCCGGTGAGGCCGTCGACGCGCCCGGCGATCGTCCAGTGCCCCTCGACGCAGCCGGTGCGCAGGTCGAAGGCGACGACGTCGCTCTTGCTGCCGGCCGGGTCGCCGGTCGGGCCGGCGTCGTTCTGGTACGTGACGAAGACCAGGTCGCCCAGGCGGGTGATGTCGTCCGGGTTGGTCATGCCGGCCGGGGCCTTCGCGAACAGCTCCAGGTGCGCGACGGAGGTGTGCGCGGCAGCCGCCCCCGAGGTCGCGGCCTGCGCCGAGACCGCGGGGACCAGGGCGGACGCGACACCGGTCAGAGCCAGGACACTGAGTCGCGCGCGGCGCGAGGCGGAAGAGGTCATGTGGGGACTCCCGGAGGGTTTGCAGCCAGGACAGCGAGGCTCTGCTACACCGCGTAGCAGCGCATCGCCAGCCTGGGCTCCGAGCCGGGCGATGATCAAGATCGATGTCCGGTTCGGCCGCGAAGTTCAGCCACTGTTCGTATGCCGTCGCACCGGCGGCTCCTTACATCCGGTCAACCTCCGCGAACCGCTTCACAGCAGGTCAGACCGCCGGACGTGCGTCCTGCTGGGATGTCTGCCCCTGCTCCTGCTCGACGGTCGCCGCCCAACTCGCCAACAGCGCCATCTTCTCCTCCGACGGCGTCCCGGGCTCGGCGCTGTAGACGCTCGTCGCCAGGCCGCTGCCGTCGGTCAGCTCCAGCGACTCGTACGCCAGCCGCAGCTCGCCGACCACCGGATGGTGGAAGACCTTCACCCCGGCGTTGTGGAACCGCACGTTGTGCGCGGCCCACCGAGTCCGGAAGAACTCGCTGCGCGTCGACAGCTCGCCGATCAGGTCTGTCAGAGCCTTGTCATACGGGTTGCGCCCGGCCTCCGAGCGCAGGGCGGCGACCGTGTCGTTCGCCGTCCGCTCCCAGTCGCCGTAGAACTCCTCGGCGCGCGGGTCCAGGAACACGAACCTCGCGACGTTCACCGGCGGCTGGCGCCCCTCGTAGACCGGCGCCAGCAACGCCCGGCCCATCCGGTTGACCGCCAACGATTCGAAGCGGCCGTTGCGCACGTGCGCGGGGAAGTTCTCCATCCCGTCCAAGATGCGCTGCACGATCGGACGGACCTGCTGCTTGGCCGCGCGGCGCACCTGCGAGCCGCCGGAACTGGCGGCACGCGCCAGGTCGAACAGGTGGGCCCGCTCGGCGTCGTCCAGCTGGAGGGCGCGCGCCAGGTTGTCCAGCACGCTCTCCGAGACGCCGCGCGCGTTGCCGCGCTCCAGCCGGGTGTAGTACTCGACGCTTACCCCGGCCAGCAGCGCCACCTCCTCGCGCCGCAGGCCCGGGACCCGCCGGTGGCTGCCGCCGTAGGCGGGCAGGCCGGCCTGGTCGGGGGTGATCCGCGCGCGCCGGGAGGTGAGGAAGTCACGGAACTCGTCTCGGCCGTCCATGATCTCCAGGCTACGGCTGAGGGCTGCGGGGTGACAGGTCCTGGTAGTACCTGTCTCGTGGGGACCTGACCGGTCTCGTCGGGATCTGCTCCTGGTCAGGGAGCTCTGTGCGCCAGAGTGCGCCGCAGATCAGAGTGCCCGGTGCGTCACCGCGAGCAGGTGGCCGCCGGCGGCGAGCAGTTCCGGATGGTCGTCGGCGAGCCGGGCCGCGCGCAGAGCCGCCTCGAAGGCCTCCGGATCGTCCTCGACCAGGCCGCTGGCGATGAGCGGGAACAGCGGGCCCTCGATGCCGAAGAGCCTGGGTTCGGCCAGGTCGGCGGCCCGGAAGTCCTGCCGGATCTGCTCGACGCTGTGGAAGTGGGCCACGGTGAAGCCGCTCTCGGGGTCGTTCACGCCGTGCTGGTCCAGCGTGCCGAGCAGGGCGTAGAGGGCGTCGTCGTTGATCTTGCGCTTCGCGGCCAGGTCCAGGATCGGCGTCTGGCGGCCGATGAACGCGGCGGCGATCAGGCCGCCGGGGCGCACCACCCGGTCGGCTTCGCGCAGGGCGCGGGCGCGGTCGTCGGGTTCGATGAGGTGGTAGAGCGGGCCGAGCAGCAGGACGGCGTCGGCTGAGGCGTCCGGGGCTTGCAGGGCGCGGGCGTCGCCGGTCTGGACGGTGAACGTGCCGTACTCGGCGGCCTGCTCGCAATGCCGGGCGACGGGGTCGATGAGCGTGACGTCGTAGCCGAGGTGCGCCAGCCAGGCCGCGTAGACGCCGGGTCCGCCGCCGACGTCCAGGATGCGTGCGGGCGCCGGTGGCAGCTCCCGCAAGAGGAGTTGCTTGGTGCGTTCGCGTTCCAGGCGTCCGAAGGCGTTGACCGACAGGCGGTCGGCTTCTTCGTAGCGCTCGCTGTAGTACTCGGCGATGTGTGGGTTCAGCTCAGGGCTCTGTGTCGCGTCCATGAACGGAGTATTCCGGGCCGCGCAGGGCGGGACCAACGGGATTTCAGCAGTAAGGAGGCTGATTCGTCAGCGCGGTGGCGACGCGCATCCAGACCCCGAACTGCCGAAACAGGTCCGGCGGCGTGCCGACGGCCCGCACCGTGCGCGGGTCGACCGCGGTCACGCCGGGGATGCCGAGCAGTGTCTCGGCCACCGCCGAGGACTGCCAGCGCACGACGAGGGTCGAGGTGGCGTCGCCGGGTGCTCCGGTCCCGGCGCGTTTCTCGACGAGGGCCCTGGCGACGTTCTCCTCGATGGCGATGCGGGCTTCGTTCTGCGGGCGCAGTTCGGCGGCGAAGCGGCTTCGGACGTACTTCACCGGGGTGGTGGCGACGGCGGCGTCCCAGTCGGTGGCCTCGGCGCAGGCGGCGTCGTCGCCGGTGAGGGCGATGAGCGGGACGCCCAGGGCCGCGGCGCAGGCGTGGACCAGGCCGATCTCGCCGGTGGCGCGCTCGTCGAGCCACATGTCCTCGATCTCGTGGCCCATGAAGCTGTGGCTCAGGACGCCGTGGGCGCCGGCGCGGGCGTGGTAGCCGACGCAGACCAGGGCGTCGTGGGCGCCGGTGAGGCCTTCGATCATGCCCATGGTCTTGGGCTTGCCGCGGATCAGGCGGGCGGCGGGGTGCAGGGTGTCGACCATCAGGTTGCGCATGGGGCCGTGGGCGTCGTTCACCACGATCTCGGTGGCGCCGCCCCGGACCGCGCCGCGGACGGCGGCGTTGACGTCCTCGGTCATCGCCAGCCGCCCGCGCTCGTAGTCGCGGCCGCCGGGCTGGACGTCGTCGGCGTCGACGAGCCCGGTGATCCCCTCCATGTCCGCGCTGATGTAGATCCGCATAGGGACCGTTCTAGCAGCAGGGCTACTTCTTCGCGAGCTTGTCGGCGACCAGCTGGCCGCCGGCGGCGTAGTCCTCGGTGGTGACCTCCTGGAACCAGACGTGGACGGTCTCGGCCGGGGCCTTGTAGACGTCGACCAGCACGTCGGTGATGCGGGCGGCCAGTTCGCGCTTCTGCTCGACGGTCTTGGGCATCTGCTGGATGGTGATGTTCGGCATGGTGGTCTCCTTCGAGGTCCTTCTCGGTCTTTCTCGATCCTTCGCTTGCGAGATCAAGTTCACCGCAGTCCGGGACCACGAACCAGACGCGACCGGGACTGGTTGCGATCACGATTCCTGATCGTCGGCCGCGGTGTCGCAGGCCTGCATCAGGAGACTGAAATGCGGCGTGGGCCGCGACCGGCTGACCACCAGGTGCGTCATCAGCCCGAGCCCCGGCGGCTCGAACGGCAGGAAGGCGACGCGGCGGTTGCGGATCTGGTCGGCGCGCGCGGCGTACATGACGGTGTAGCTGGTGCCGTCGGCACCGATCGCGGCCAGGGTGTCGCCAAGGCGCGTGTAAGGCTTCGACGACGTCGGTTCGCAGCCGGCCGCGTGAAAGGCGCCGACGATGAGGTCGACCAGCGCCGGGTTGTTGCGGCGCTCGGTCAGGCGCAGACCGAGCGGGGCGAGGTCGGCGAACGTCGCGTGCGGGGCGTCCGCGATCGGGTGCCGGGCCGGCACCGCGGCGACCACCTCGTCCCGCCACAACGGCACCACCCGCAGGCCGCGGCCCTCGTCGGGCACCGCGCCGCGGACGAAGGCGGCGTCCAGGCTGCCGTCGGCGACCCGGTCCAGGCGCTCGGGCGTCGGGCCGGCCATCACCAGCTCGACCGGCAGGTCCGGGGCCAGCCGCAGCAGCTCGTCCAGCACCAGCTCCAGCCGCTCCCCCAGGCCGGAGCTGGTGCCGATACGCAGCGGCGCGGGGCGGGAGCCGGACGCCTCGGCTACCGCGGCGCGGGCCCGGGCCACGGCCGCCAGCACGTCGCGGGCCTGCGGCAGGAGCGCTTCGCCGGCCGGCGTGAGCCGGACGTGGCGCGGGGAGCGGTCGAACAGCTCCGCGCCGAGCTCGCGCTCCAGGCGCCGCAGCTGCTGGCTGACGGCCGGCTGGCCGATGTGCAGCCGGTCGGCGGCCCGGCCGAAGTGCAGCTCCTCGGCGACGGCGACGAAGTACTCGAGCTGGCGCAGTTCCATGGCGATCAAGGTAGCGTCAGAACAATCCGCGCGGCAGCGATGAGTTCGCCGGGCGGGCGTCGTCCTATCTGGCGAAGACACCGGACAGACGCCGGACAGACACCGGCCCGGACCGCACCGACACCGGACCGCACCGGACCAGGAGAGGGCACGATCATGAGCTACGCCGACGTCAACGGCATCTCGATGTACTACCAGGAGCACGGGGACGCCCCGGTCACCGAGGACAACCCGGCGCTGGTGCTGCTGCACGGCGGCCTGCAGAGCTCCGACGACTTCGCCACGATCCTCCCGGCGCTGTCGGCGACCCGCCGCGTCATCACCGCCGACCTGCAGGGCCACGCGCGCACCGCGGACGTGGACCGCCCGATCCGCGTGGAGACGCTCGGCGACGACGTGGCCGCCCTGATCAAGCACCTGGGTCTGGGCCGGGCGGACGTGCTGGGCTACTCCTTCGGCGCCGGCACCGCACTCCGCTGCGCGATCCAGCACCCGGACGTGGTGCACAGGCTGGTCGTGGTGTCGTTCCCGTTCCGCCAGGACGGCTTCTTCGAGGAGGTCCGCGCCCAGCAGCGCCAGATGTCGCCGCAGTCGGCGGAGTTCATGAAGCAGACCCCGATATGGGACCTCTACCAGCGCACCGCGCCGCGCCCGCAGGACTTCGGGCAGCTGGTCGGCAAGATGGGCGACTGGCTGAAGCAGCCCTTCGACTACTCCGAGGAGATCCGCGCGATCCAGGTGCCGACGCAGCTGGTGTTCGCCGACGCCGACATGTACTCGATGCAGCACATCGCCGACTTCTGGGCCCTGCTCGGCGGCGGCCTGCACGACGCGGGGTGGGACGGCGCGGGGCGGCCGGCGGGGCACCGACTGGCGGTGCTGCCGAACGCGACGCACTACAACGTGTTGGCTTCGCCGGGGTTGGTGGGCGTGGTCGACGGGTTCTTGGCGGGGTGAGGCGCGGCGCCGGGGTTCGGCACCCGCTGGCCGGGACAGCAGGACAGCCCTCGGCGGCCTGATCCAAGCCGCCTGCAATCGGCTCCGGCCGGGACAGCCGAGCGGTTTCCGGCCGGCATCCGACATCCGCGATCCGGCACCCAGCCCGCTCAGGAACTCAACCGCAGCCGCACCATGGTGATCTCGGTCAACGCCCACGCCTTCGCCGAGCTGTCGGTGATGCCGTGCCCCACGCGTGCGGCCGCGGGTCGGTGATGGAGTAGGCGATCGCCTCGGCCCGGTCCAGATCGCTCGCGGCCGCCGCCTGCGCGACCTCGGCCAGCGCGGACGCTTTCGCCGACGGGTCGGCGATGGCGCGCGCGATGGTCTCGGCGGTCCCGAGCAGCGTCGAGGCCCGTTCGGCGTCGCTCGCGGCCATTGCCGTCGCGACCGTGGTCAGCGCCTGCACGTGCGCCGATTCCTCGATCGACTCCTGGGCGATCGCCGCGGCCTCGCCGAGCAGTTTCGAAGCCCGGCCCGGGTGGTGGGCGCCGATCACCGCCGCTACCTTGACCAGGGCGGAGATCTTCGCCGGCGCGTCGGTCACGCCGCGGGCGATGCCCACGCTCCGGTTCGGTTCGTTCCTGGCCACCGCTTCGGCGATCGCGGCCAACGCCCACCCCTTCGACGACTCGTCGAGGATGGCGCGGGCGATCGCCTCGGCCTCCCCGACCAGCTCCGAGGCCCGGCCGGGATCACCGGCGGACGCCGCTTCGGCGATCATGACCAGGAGCTCGACCTGCGTCAGCTCGTCCTTGAGCTTGCGGGCGATCATCGCGGCTTCGTCGACCAGCCTGGCGGCCCGGGGCCGGTCGATCACGGCCACCGCCTTCGCCACCGCCCTCGACCCCGGCGCCGTCCGGTGCGACCAGCAGGTGCCCGGGGTCGAAGGCGCCCAGAGCCGGATCGGTCAGCACCTCGGTGAGATCGGCGACGTTGTTGGCGATCGCCGGCTCGTCGGGGATGAGCGCGTCGGTGTACGACTCGACGCCGACCAGGACGATCCGGGAGCGAGCCGGGTCCACGCGGCGCACGTCGTTCATTCCACCTCGCCGCAGACCTGGCGCACCAGCGCCTCGACGTCGCGGACCCGCTTGGCGTCGACCTCCACCCGGCGTCCGTCCGGAGCGGTCAGCACGATCGTGACGTCGGACCGGCGCGGCTGGGAAAGGAACGCCTTCAGGGACGCGGCCAGCACGCTGACCGCGCCGCCGCTGCCGACGGCGGCCACCAGCACGTCGGAGGACACCCCCAGCTCCCGGGCGGCGGGGACCGCCGGCGCCGGCTTGACCAGGCCGCGGAGCTCGTCTTCCTGAGCGAGCCAGTCCGCCAGCTCCGCCAGTTCCCCGCCCGGCTCGCCACCCTGTACCGACAGGTCGATCCGCACGCGACACCCTCCCCGTAAAGGCCTTCTTGTGTGACACAAGTATGGTTCGGGGGCCGAGTCCACGTCGGCTACTTCGCCACAGACCGGAAGACTTCCTTCAAAATCACCGGATCCCCGCCCCGCTTGCCCCACTCCCGCGGATACCCCAACGAGGCCTCCAAGAACGGCACGCCGTCGTAGACCGTCTCGCGCGGGATGTGCAGGTGGCCGTAGACGACGGCCGCCGTCGGGAAGCGGATGTGCCAGTCCGCTGTCAGGTCGGTGCCGCACCACTGCGCGAACACCGGGTACCGGAGCACGTCGGTCGGGGTGCGCACCAGCGGGAAGTGGTTCACCAGCACCAGGGGCGCGTCCGGGTCGCACTCCGCGAGCCGCTTCTCGGTCAGGGTCACGCGTTCGCGGCACCAGGCGGCGCGGTCGGTGTGGGGGTGCGGGTCGAGCAGGAACTCGTCCGTGCACACCACGCCGGTTTCGTACGCCTCCTTCAGCGCGTCCTCGCGGGTCGCCGCTCCCGGCGGACGCCAGCTGTAGTCGTAGAGCACGAACAGCGGGGCGATGGTCAGGGGCCCGTTCTCCCCTTCCCAGCGCAGGTACGGGTCCTCCGGGGTCGCCACTCCCAGGCCGCGGCACATCTCGACGAGGTAGTCGTAGCGCCGCTGGCCGCGGGCCTGGACCGGGTCCTGCTTCGGCGTCCACAGCTCGTGGTTGCCCGGGGCCCAGATCACCTGCTCGAAGCGTTCGGACAGGAGCCGCAGCGCCCACTCGATGTCCGCGAAGAACTCGCCGACGTCGCCGGCGACGAGCAGCCAGTCCCCCGGTGTGCGGGGCCGCAGCTCCGCCACCAGACGACGGTTCTTCTCGTGACCGACATGCAGGTCGCTTGCTGCTAGCAGGAGGGGGCCATCGCGCACTGGCCCATGCTCGCAGAGTTCTGCGAACTGCGTCGAGTTCCAGGTTGTTCTGTGCGCTAGCCGAAGACGTCCGCGAGGTCGTAGGCGGTCGGCACGTCCAGCTGGTCGTACGAGCACGACTTCGGGTCGCGGTCCGGCCGCCAGCGCACGAAACGCCCGTTGTGCCGGAACCGGTCGCCCTGCAGCTGGTCGTAGTGCACCTCGCAGACCAGTTCGGGACGCAGCGCGATGAACGACACGTCCTTGCCCGCGTTCCAGCGGTTCAGGGTGCCGGGGCGGCGGTGCGCGTCGTCGCCGTCGGCGCCCGCGGCGTCGCCGTCGCCTTCGCCCGCGGCGTCGAGCCACGGATGCGGCTCGCCCTCGGCCGCCACGTACGGCGCGAGCTCATCGATCAGCTCCTTGCGGCGCGCCATGGTGAAGGCGCTGGATCCGCCGACGTAGTTGAGCACGCCGTCCTCGCCGTACAGCCCGAGCATCAGGGATCCGACGATCGGGCCGGTCTTGTGCAGCCGGTAGCCGGCGACGACCACGTCCGCGGTGCGCTCGTGCTTGATCTTCACCATGCTGCGCTCACCGGGCGTGTAAGGACCCTGCGCCGGCTTGGCGACCACGCCGTCCAGGCCCGCGCCCTCGAAGCGCTGGAACCAGGTCGTGGCCAGCTTGGGGTCGTCGGTGGCGCGGGTGACGTGCACGTGTTCGTGCTCTGACACCGATTCCAGGAGCGCGGAGCGGCGGGCGGTGAACGGCTGGCCGGTCAGGTCGCGGTCACCCAGCGCCAGCAGGTCGAAGCCGATGAAGGAGGCCGGGGTGCGCTCGGCGAGCAGCTTCACGCGGGAGGCCGCGGGGTGGATGCGGTCGCTGAGCCGGTCGAAGTCCAGCCGGTGGTCCACGACGACCACGATCTCGCCGTCCACGACGCACTTGGCCGGCAGCGCCGCTTTCAGCGACTCGACCAGCTCCGGGAAGTACCGGCTCAGCTCCTTGCCGCCGCGGCTGCCGAGGACGACGTGGTCGCCGTCGCGGAAGACGATGCAGCGGTAGCCGTCCCATTTCGGCTCGTAGAGGTAGTCGCCAGTGGGGACCTTGGCCGCGGACTTGGACAGCATCGGTTCGACCGGGGGCAGCACGGGCAGGTCGAGGGCGGGCTGGGCGGCGTCGTCGGACTTGCCGGCCATGTCAGCTCCCTTCTTCCTGGTCGTTGCGGGCCTTGGAGGGCTGCACGCGCTTGGGCTCCCCGGGCATCTTCGGGAAGTCCGGCGGGTACGGCAGGTCGCCCAGGCCCCGGTCCTTCTCGTCGCGGTCGGCCATCTCCAGCAGCGCGTCCAGGCTGTGCGCGACGTCGTCGATCTCGGCGTTGGCGTCGCCGTTCTTGGCCAGCAGGTCCGGGACGGTCTGCACCGTGAAGTCCCCGGGCGCCACGTCGCCGAGGTCGGCCCAGCGCACCGGCATCGACACCGGGGCGTCCGGCCGGGCCCGCGTGGAGTAGGGGGCGACGGTCATCCGGTCGCGGGCCATCTGGTTGAAGTCGATGAAGATGCGCTCGCCGCGCTCCTCCTTCCACCACGACGTGGTCACCAGCTCCGGGCGGCGCCGCTCCAGCTCGCGGGCCAGGGCGATCACCGCGCGGCGCGCCTCGACGAACGTCCAGCGCGGTTCGATGCGGACCAGCAGGTGCAGGCCGCGGCCGCCGGAGGTCTTCACGAACGGCCGGATGCCGAGCTCCTCGAACAGCGCCTGCGCCTGGCGCGCGACCTCCACCGCCTCGGCGAAGTCGGTGCCGGGCTGCGGGTCCAGGTCGATGCGCAGCTCGTCGGGGTGGTCGGTGTCGTCGTCGCGGACCGGCCAGGCGTGCAGCTCCAGCGTGCCCATCTGCACCGTCCACAGCACGGTGGCCGGCTCGGTGACGCACACCTCGTCGCCGGTGCGGCCGCTGGGGAAGGTGACCCGGGCGGTCGAGGCCCAGTCCGGGAACCCCTTCGGCGCGGACTTGGTGAAGAACGACTTGCCGCCCAGGCCGTCCGGGAAGCGGTTCAGCGCGACCGGGCGCCTGGCCAGGCCGCGGAACAGACCGTCGGCGACGGTCGCGTAGTACGTGGCGAGGTCGAGTTTGGTGACGCCGGCATCGGGGAAAAGCAGCTTGTCCGGTGAGGAGATCCGGACACTGCGACCCCCGGCTTCCACGTGCGCTTCGGCAGAACCCATAGTCGGCAGGTTACGGCCCGGCGCTGACATGCGCACCCCGTGCGCGTGCGGCGGGGCACCGGCCCTCCTTATCCCCGGCCACAACCGCGGGCCTCCAGCCATGTGCATCAGAACAGTGACCTGTGCGCCACTTTCCGCGACCATTTTCAGTAGTGGGACGGGACGCTCCCGGCCCTGGGAACTGGAAACAAAGGTGCGGAAACATGGCGCGGGTGACGGTCGACAAGGAGAACCACCTTCCCGTCGACATCCACTACGAGGACCGGGGCTCCGGCCGGCCGGTCGTGCTGATCCACGGCTGGCCGCTGTCGGTCGGGCAGTGGGAGTTCCAGATCCCCGAGCTGCTGGCGGCCGGGCACCGGGTGGTGGCCTACGACGTCCGCGGCTTCGGGGCCTCGGCCAAGCCGCGCGGCGGCTACGACCCGGACACCCTGGCCGCCGATCTGCACATGCTGCTGGAGCACCTGGACCTGCGGGAGGCCACGCTGGTCGGGTTCTCCTCCGGGGCCTGCACCGCGGTGCGGTACCTGAGCCGCTTCGGGAACCAGCGCGTGGCACGGCTGGCGCTGGTCTCGGCCGCGGGGCCCTATCTGCGCCGCACCGACGCGCACCCCGAGGGGTTCCTGGAGGACGCCAAGCTGCGCGAGTACCAGCGCTGCCTGACCGATGACCGGGTCAGCTTCCTGCACCGCTTCGCGACCAGGTTCTTCGAGGTCAGCCGCACCTCCGCGGCCCGCCCGGTGATGCCGCAGCCGCTGCACACCCGGGTGGTCATGCTCGCCGCCGCGGCCTCGCACCGCGGCGCGATCCAGACCCTGGGCCAGGCGGCGACCACCGACTTCCGCAACGACCTGCGCGCCATCACCGTACCGACGCTGGTCGTGCACGGCGAGGCGGACGCCGTCCTGCCGGTGGAGGCCACCGGCGCACTCATCGCCGAGGCGGTCTCCGACTCCCGGCTGGTGCGGATGCAAGGTGCGCCGCACGGATTGATCGTCACCCGCGCCGCCGAGTTCAATCGCGAACTGTTGGCGTTCCTGGAGGGGTGACGGGAGCGGGCGGTCCGGTAGTGCCCACACCGGCCGCCCGCCGCCTCACCCTGAGTCTGAAGGTCTGTGTCCGAAGGTCTGTGTCTGTGTCTGTGTCTGAAGGTCTGTGTCCGAAGGTCTGTGTCTGAAGGTCGAAGACCTCCTATCCCCCCGACCCCATCCCCGCGACCAGCGCACAGTCGATCTCGTACGCCAGGCTCAACTCCGCCACCGCCCGAGGGTTCGCCAACAGCCGGCCGGTCCGCTCCTCCAGCCGCCGCAGGCGGTAGCGCACCGTGTTCGGGTGCACGAACAGCCGCTTCGCCGCTTCGGCCGCCGAGCCGTCGGAGTCCAGCCAAGCCCCGAAGGTGTGCAGCAGCAGCGTGCGGTCCTCGTCCGCGAGGCCGTCGAGGCCGCCCAGGACCGCGTCGGCGACCTGCGGCATGATGTCCGGCGCGCTCGCGGCGGCGGCGGAGAGCGGGTCGCGGCCGAAGACCACGACGGTGCGCCGTTCCTGGGCTCCGCGCATGGCGATGCGGGCCAGGCGCATGGCCTGGGACGTGGACAGCAGGTGGTCGTAGGGCGGGCTGACGCCGACCCGGCCGGTGCCCTCGGCGGCCAGGGCGGTGACCATCTTGTCGAACTGGTCGGCGGCCCTGGGCAGGTGCGCGACGCCGACTTCGACGTCGTGCATCAGCCGCCACGCGGAGTCGATGCCCATGCCGCCGAGTTCGCGCTCGATGTGCGGCAGGCCGTATTCGCCGGCGTTGGCGACGCGAGCGGCGATGACGACGTAGGGGCCGACCGTCGGCAGCCGCAGCAGTTCGGCGGCCTCCCAGACGTTGGTGTCGTCCAGCCGCCCCTCCAGCAGCGCCTGCACCAGCGCCGCGCGCTGCTGCTCCTCGCGGCGGGCCTGGTAGCGCAGTTCCTCCTTGTACGCCGCGGAGCTTTCGCGGGTGAAGGCGTCGAGGGTTTCCATCACCTCCGAGGCCGCGCGCAGAGCCGCCTTCGTGGACAGCCCGACAGAGTCCGCGGTGGTCGCCAACTCGTTCCACAGCACGGTGAAGAAGATGCGGTAGCCGTCCATGATGACGGTCAGCGGGATGCCCTCCATCGCGCGGTCGCGGCCGGAGGCGGCCGCGGGGCGGGAGTCCGGGGGCATGTAGCGGGTGAGCGGCTCGAAGGCGAAGTGGATGTGGTCCTTGATCGTCACGTGGAGCGCGGCGGGCTCGATCATGCCGATGTAGAGCGGGAACTCCTCGGCGACCCGGTTGAGCACCAGGTCCGTCAACTCGTCGGTGCGGGCCAGCATGAGGCTCGCGAGGCGGGCTATCTCGGCGTCTACCGGGGTCCGGGAAGCGATCTGCTGCACACACTCAATGTAGCGAGGGGAACACGGACCGGAAGGGGAATCCGGGTCCTGATCCCCTCCGGCGGTGGTGTGGACGACTGCTCAGCGCCTGCCCGCCGCACCCTTTCCTCAGTTTCGGCCTCAGTGCCCGATCTTCTCGAACACCAGGTCGGCGATGGGACGGCCGTCGCGCAGGCCGCGGCGCTCGTAGCCGGTCAGCGGACGGCCGACGGCCGCGCGCGGCGCGTAGCCGTCGTAGCGGTTGCGAAGGCCGGGGTCGGACTGAAGCACCTCGAGCATCTGCTCGGCGTACTCGGCCCAGTCCGTCGCGCAGTGCAGGACCCCGCCGACTTCCAGCCGGTCCCGGATCAGGGCGACGGTGTCGGGCTGGATGATGCGGCGCTTGTGGTGCTTGGCCTTGGGCCAGGGGTCGGGGAAGAAGACGTGCACGGCGGCCAGCGAGCCGGGGGCGATCGAGTCCCGCAGCAGGAACAGCACGTCGCCGCGGGCCACCCGGACGTTCGTCAGGCCGCGCGCCTCGGCCAGCGCGATCAGGTTGCCCAGGCCCGGGGTGTGCACGTCGGCGCCGAGGTAGTCCCGGTCCGGGTCGGCGGCGGCCATCTCGGCGGTCGCCTCCCCCATGCCGCAGCCGATCTCCAGCACCAGCGGGGCGCCGCGGCCGAACAGCGCGGCGCGGTCGAAGGCGGCGTCCGGGGCCGCCTCGGGGGTGTGGTAGTCGTGGTGCGGGTCCGGGATGGTGTAGCCGTAGACCGGCCAGAGCCTGGTCAGCGCGTCGGCCTGGGTGGTGCTGGCGCGGCCGCGGCGGGGGTGGAAGGTGCGTATCAAGCCGTGCCGGGCGTGGCGCTCGGGGACGTGCGGGGCTTGCTCGGCCTGGTGGGTCTGGTAGGTCTGATGGGTCTGATGGGTCTGATGGGTCTGCTCGACCTGCCCGGTCTGGGTTATCGCGTCCGTCATCACCGGGTCGCCGTGCGCCTTGTCCACCCGCCCCAGCTTACCGGTGCCGGCGGCCGCGACCTGCGCCACCGCCGGCGCCGACGAACGACGTGGCGCGCGCCGGGGCTCAGCGCGGCGTGAGCACGAACAGCGGGATCTGCCGGTCGGTCTTGGTCTGGTAGGTGTCGTAGTCCGGCCAGGTCTGGGTCGCCCGGGCCCACCACTGGGCCTTCTCCTCGCCGCTGGCCTCGTGCGCCAGGTACTGCTTGCGCGTGGCGCCGTCCTGCAGCTCGACCTCGGGGTGCGCGACGATGTTGTGGTACCAGACCGGGTGCTTCGGAGCGCCGCCCATCGAGGCGACCACCGCGTAGGAGCCGTCGTGCTCGACGCGCATCAGCGGCGTCTTGCGGACCTTGCCGGTCTTGGCCCCGGTGGTGGTCAGGATGATGATCGGCCGGCCCTGCATGGTGTTGCCCTCGGCGCCGTCCGTGGACTCGTACAGGTCGACGGCCTCGCGGACGTAGTCACGGGGGCTGGGGGCGTATTCGGAGTCTGTTGTCATGATCTCCAGTGAACTCCAAACCCGGTGACTTGTCTCGGCGGCGTGCGGGAGGATCAAGCCATGGCGACCAAGTATCTGTTCTTCTGGGGACACACACCGAAGAAGGCCGGGGTGGTGGGCTCGGAGTGCCTGAGCCAGTGGTACCCGGCGCCGTTTGAGGTGGACGGCGTGCGCTTCGCCACGGCCGAGCACTGCATGATGTGGGGCAAGGCTCAGCTGTTCGGGGACGAGCAGGCCGCGGCGAAGATCGTGGCCGCCGGGCATCCGCAGGAAGCGAAGAACCTGGGACGGGTGATCACCGGGTTCGACGAGGACGCGTGGGTCGCCGCCCGGCTGGCGATCGTGACGGCGGCGAACGTGGAGAAGTTCCGGCAGAACCCGGACCTGCTGGCGTTCCTGCTGGGGACGCGGGAGCGGGTGCTGGTGGAGGCCAGTCCGGTGGACCGGATCTGGGGCATCGGGCTCGCGGCGACCGACGAGCGGGCTCAGGACCCCGCGAGGTGGCGGGGCCTGAACCTGCTCGGGGAGGCGCTGATGGCGGCTCGGGAGACGTTGCGGGACACGTTGCGGGACGAGTAGGCCGCAGACGTGCCTAGGCGTCTCGCAGCCGCAGCATCAGCCCGCCGAGCCCGAGCGCACCGAACGCCCACAGCGCCAACACCCCGAGGCCCTGCCACGGTGACAGCGGCTGGCCGGCCAGGTCGATCGTGGCCTGCACGTCCAGCCCGGCCTGCATCGGCGCGAGCTGCAAGGCGTGGCGGTGCCAGTCTGGATTCGAGATCACCTGAGCGAGCACCGGGAACAGGTACAGCAGTCCCAGCACCGTCCCGACGGCGGCGGCCGAGTCCCGGAGCAGGGTCGTGACGCCGATGCCAAGCAGCGCTATGAGCACCAGGTAGAGCACGGAGCCGGCGGCGGCGCGCAGGGTCGTGGCGGTGGCCAGGTCGGCGTAGCCGTTGGCCGGGGTGAAGCCGTGACCCGGGAGCAGCGCCAGGGCGAGGAGCGCCGAAGCGAGCACCGCCAGCACGCCGGCCGCCGCGGTCACGGCCGCGACGACCGTGGCCTTGGCCGCCAGCACCACCTCGCGGCGGGGCATCGCGGCGAAGGTCACGCGGATCATGCCGGTCCCGTACTCCTCCCCCACGGTGAGCACCGCCAGCACCGCGACCACCGCCTGCCCGGCCATGACGCCGAGCAGGCCGACCTTCGCCGGATCCTCGCCGCAGCGGATCCCGTCGCAGGTCACGGTGGCCGCCGAGGTCACGCTGAGCCCGACGGTCAGCAGCACGGCGGCGGCGAGCAGCCAGGCGGTGCCGGCGACGGTGCGCAGTTTGGTCCATTCGGCGTGCAGGGCGTCGCTGAACGGGCTCGCCACGGTGCCGGCGCTTGCCCCGTTCCCACGGCTCACCACGTCGCCTCGGCTGACCACGTCGCCGCCGTTCACACGTCCCTCCGGCGCAGCTGCCGGTGTGCGACGGCGTAGGCGGCGGCCGCGTAGAGGCAGAGCACTGCCAGGCCGAGCCACGGCGAGAGCGGGAAGAACCCGTTCGTCGGCGTGTACGACGCCCTGACCTGCGGCCAAGCGGTCACCGTCTGCTGCACCGCGAAGGCCGCGGCCGGAGTGACGCGGGCCAGCCACTCGGCGGCGCCGGCCGGCAGGACCGAGGCGACGGCCAGCAGATACGGCAGGATGATCACCACGATCACGGCCGCGACGGCCGCCGCCCCGCGCCGCACGATGGTGGCGACGGCCAGCGCGAACACCGCCGAGACGGCCAGCAGCGCCGCGGTGCCGATCACCATGCGGATCTCGGACTGCGTCGAGGCGTAGTACACGTACATGCGCTTGCTGTGCTCCACCGCGCGCACCCCGGGGACCGCGATCGCCGCGGCGACCAGGCCGACCACGAAGGACACCCCGCCGAGCACCACGGCCTTGGCCGCCAGCAGCCGGCCGCGGCGCGGGCTGGCCGCCAGCGAGGTGCGGATCAGACCCCGCCGGTACTCCGAGGTCATGGTCAGCGCGGCGACCACGATCACCGCGATCAGCCCGCCGAAGGTGCCCGCCAGGGAGCTCTCGGGGGTCTTGCCCTGGCCCTCGTCCGGTATCGACGGGGCAATGTCGCCGGTCCCGGTGACAGTGAAGCCGCCGCCTGCGTTCGGCACCGCGCCGGCCACGGCCTCGGGGCCCTGTGCGGCGCCGGGGCCGCCGTCGGCCGCGGCGGCGCTGCCGATCGCCGGGACGGTCCAGGCCCCGGAGCTCTGTCCGGTCACCGCGATCTGGTCGAAGGTGCCGGTGGCCAGGCTCGGGCCGGCGTTGGTCGCGGTGCCGCCGAAGGAGTTCTTGACGACCGCGAAGTCCGGCGACGTGGCGAACACGCCGACCTCGACGTTGCGCGGCAGGTCCGCCAGGTGCGCGGTGCCGATCTCGGTCCAGGTGGTGCCGTCGGCGGAGTCGTAGCCGGTGAGGGTGTCGCCGGCGCGGGTCAGGCGCAGCCAGCGCGGCGTGGCGGCGGTGACGGAGGCGGAAGGGGAAGCGGAGGCGGAGGCGGCCGGTGCTGCGGTGTCGTGGGTGTAGTCGTACTGCATCCGCACGCCGTGGGTTCCGGTGGCCAGCACCGCGGCGTACGGGGAACCGAAGTCGGTTCCGTCCTTGACCAGGATCCCGGCCTTCGACCACGGCTGAAGTCCGTCGGCCATCCCGGCGGTCGGATCGGCGGTGGGGTCCGCGGGACCGCCGCCGTCGGGGAAGTACTTCCCGCCGAACGCGGTCAGCCGGGCTGTGATACTGCCGTCCCCGATCAGGGTGCGGTGCACGAACGTGGACTCGTCGTCGACCTCCTGGCCGGTGGCGTCGTGCGGCGGGCCGCTGATGTGGCAGGTGCCGGTCGCGGCGCCGTTGACGTGGTCGCAGGCGATCTGGCTGCCCAGCGGGCCGAGCATGCCAAGCCCGACGGTCAGGATCGCGGCCAGCGCCAGCCCGACGACCCAGCCGCGCACCGTGCGCAGCTTGGTCCACTCGGCGCGGACGAGATGCAGGAAGCTGTCGCGGCCGGGCATCACGCCACCTCCGGCGCGGTCGCGGCACGGAACTCGACCGAGTCGCGCGTCAGGTCCATGTACGCCTCTTCCAGCGAGGCACGGTGTGCGGAGACCTCGGCGAACGGCACGCCTCCGGCGTTCAGGACCCTGACGACCTCCTCGGCGCTCAGGCCGTCCACGGTCAGCGTGTCCGGCCCGGTGACCGCGACGGTCCCGCCGGCGTTCGCCAGCGCCGTCGTCGCCTCGGCGCGCGCGGCGGCCCGCAGCACCACGCGGCCGCCGGAGGACCGCGCGATCAGCTCGGCGACGCCGGTGTCGGCGATGACCCTCCCGCGCCCGACCACGACCAGGTGGTCCGCGCAGCCCTCCAGCTCGCTCATCAGGTGGCTGGACACGAGCACGGCACGGCCTTCGCCGGCCAGCGCCTTCAAGTAGCCGCGGATCCACAGGATGCCCTCGGGGTCCAGGCCGTTGAAGGGCTCGTCGAGCATCACCACCGGCGGGTCGCCGAGCATCGCGGCGGCGATGCCCAGGCGTTGGCGCATGCCCAGGGAATAGCCGCCGGCCTTGCGGTTGATCGCCGCGCCCAGCCCCGACTGCGCGACGACCTCCTCGACGCGCTTGGCGCCCAGGCCCTGGGAGTGCGCCAGCCACAGCAGGTGGTTGCGGGCGCTGCGGCCGGGCTGGAGCGCGGCGGCGTCGAGCAGCGCGCCGATGTGGCCCAGCGGCCTGCGCAGCTTCGCGTAGGGGACGCCGTTGATCAGCGCCCGGCCCTCGTCGGGCGTGTCCAGGCCGAGGACGACCCGCATGGTCGTGGTCTTGCCGGCACCGTTGGGCCCGACGAAGCCGGTGACCTTCCCGGCGGCGACGTCGAAGGACATCCCGTCGAGGGCCGCGGTGGCGCCGAAGCGCTTGCGGAGGGCCTGCACCGCTATGGCGGGCGGTGGGGCGGCGGTCCTGGTTGTCATCGCTGTCATGTCCTGAAGGCTAGGAAAGCGGTGGTCAGGGAATCGTCCCGCGTGGGAGTGGTCTCGGGCGTCCCCCGCGTGGGGGACGTTGGTCCCCGGCGCGGGGGAGGTGCGCCGGGTGGGGAGTCGATCAGAATAGGCGGCGTGCTTCAGGAACGCGGTGGTAGGACCACGACAACGACGGCGGCGGTGCTCGCCGCGGCCGCGGTCGTCGAGGCCCTGGCGCGCGGGATCGTCCAGCACCGGACCGAGACGTCGGGGGTGCTGCTGACGTCGCTGTTCCTGGCGTTGTGCGCGACGGCGCCGTTGGCGTTCCTGGGCCCGTTCGGGGCGGCGACGGCCGTGGTCGCGGCGTCGGTGCTGGCGTTGACCGTCACCGGGGTGCTGCCGGCGGGGTCGGCGGTGGCGGTGGTCGTGGCGATGTTCCGGGTGGGATGGGCCGCGGGCACGTTCGGCCGGGCCCGTTCCCGGTGGTGGGCCGGGATCGCGGCGGCGGGGTTGTCGGCGCCGTTCCCGGTGATCGCGCTGAGCATGTCGCAGGACTCTGACGCGGGCGTGGTCGCGGTCCTGCTGACGGCGCTGGCCCCGGCGGCGGCGTTCGCGGGAAACGCGGCGCACGCGCGGTCCGAGGCGCGCGTGCACCAGGCGGCGCGGGAAGCCGTGGCGCGTTCGCTGGTCGATCACACGGCGCGCGGCGAACGGGCCCGGATCGCCCGGGAACTGCACGACGTGGTGGCGCACCACATCTCGATGATCGCGGTCCAGGCCGAGACGGCGCGGCTGGCCACCCCCGGAATGCCGCCGGCCGGAGCCGAGCGGCTGCTGGCGATCGGCGACACGGCGCGCGCCGGACTGACCGAGATGCGGCGGCTGCTGGGAGTGCTGCGGGAGGACGCGGGCCCGGCGGAGCAGGAGCCGGAACGGCATCCGCAGCCGGGACTGGACCAGCTGCTGATGCTGGTGGACGCGGCCCGGCTGACGTCGGGGGCGACGACGCGGCTGATCGTGTCCGGGCCGCCGGCCGCGCTGGACCCGGGGGTGGAGTTGGCGGCGTACCGGATCACGCAGGAGGCGCTGACGAACGCGCGGCGGCACGCGCCGGGGGCGCCGGTGGATGTGGAGTTGCGGTTCACGGCGGAGACGCTGCGGTTGCGGATTCGGGACAGCGGGCCCGGGCCGGAGCCGGTGGCGGGGGCGGCAGCGGGGCCGGCGCGTGCGCAGGCGGATCAGGCGCGGCCGGCGCGTGCGCAGGCGGATCAGGCGGATCAGGCGGGGCCGGCGGGGCTAGCGCGTGCGCGGGCGGGTCAGGCGGGGCCGGCGGATCAGGTCGCTGATCCGGGGACGACTACCGGAGGTCACGGCGTGGCGGGGATGCGGGAGCGGGCTGCGGCTGTCGGAGGGCGGCTTGCGGCGGGGCCTTCGCCGACCGGCGGCTTTCTGGTCGAGGCGGAGTTGCCCGCGGGTTCTGACCGGGAAACGCCGTGAGCGGGGCACCGATCCGGATCGTGATCGCCGACGACCACCTGGTGGTGCGGACCGGGTTCGCGGCGCTGCTGGCGACGCAGGCGGACTTCGAGGTCGTGGGCACCGCGGCCGACGGCGAGGAGACGGTCCGGCTGTGCCGGGAGGCGGCGCCGGACGTGGTGCTGATGGACGTGCGGATGCCCGGGACCGACGGGATCGAGGCGACGCGGCGGGTGGTCGCGGAGGCTGCAGGGCGCGGCGTGCCGGGGCCGCGGATCCTGATCCTCACGACGTTCGATCTCGACAGCTACGTCTACGACGCACTGTCGGCCGGGGCGAGCGGCTTCCTGTTGAAGGACGCGACGGCGGAGCGGCTCTTCGAGGCGGTGCGGGTGGTGGCGGCCGGGGAGGCTTTGCTGGCCCCGGGGGTGACGCGGCGGTTGATCAGCGAGTTCGCTCGGTTGCGGCCTGGTGGTTCTGGTGGTTCTGGCGGTTCTAGTGGTCTTGGCGGCGGCGGTGCTCGCGGCGATACCGGTAGTGCGGTGGAGGGCCCGGGCCGAGGAACCGCGTCACCTTCCGGCGCTGCCGCCTCTGGCCCAGGATCGCGAGGGTCGGCCGGATCATCCGGATCATCCGGATCGGCTGGCTTTCCCGGCCAGGGCCTCGCCGCCCTCACCCCGCGCGAGACCGAGGTACTCCTGCTCATCTCGCGCGGGTTGTCGAACCCTGAGATCGCCGCCGAGCTGGTCGTCACCGACGAGACCGTGAAGACGCACGTCAGCAGGATCCTGACCAAGCTCGGGCTGCGCGACCGAACGCAGGCCGTGGTCGCGGCGTACGAGTCCGGGCTGGTGGTACCCGGCGGCGAGGGTCAGGAGCGTCCGCCGAACCGCCACTGATGGACACCGACCTCGGCGTATCCGGCGCCGGGGAGCGCGGCGCGTGCTTCTTCGGCGCCGGCCGCACGCAACATGGCACCGTGCCGAGCCAGGTGTCGCCGTCGTCCGACAGCAGCGGGCCGTAGGCGATGAGACCCGCGACGTCCGGCACGCCCGGCACATCACCGACCGAACGCGGCTCGCCGAGCGCCAGCACCAGATAGCCGTCGTCCTCCGGCGCACCGCCGGCAAACTGCCACATGGTGCGGCCGAGGTCGTTGCGCCAGCGCCGCAGCATCACGTCGCGATAGACGCCGGCCTGGTATCCGGGCTCCTGGAAGGCGAAAGCGCGCGCCGCCGCGGCGTCGGGAAGCGTCAGGATGTGAACGCTGCCGGTCGGGACTTCCTCGTCACCCTCGACCGTCGGGCCGCGCGCGATCATCTCCTGCGCGAAACCGTCCATGTAGGACCAGTGGTCCTCCAGGAGTCGCATGCGCAGGGCGAGGGAATCGGCGCGGTCGCGGTGGTAGCAGAAGAAGTCCATGCGAGCAGTCTTCACCGTACGCTGGCGTGCACATCATCGATCTACCGGGCGACGCGGCGGTCTTCCGCGCCGAGCACGCCGACGACCCGGACCTCGACGCGCTGATCGGCTTCACGCCGACGCACGACGTGGTGGTAGCGACGGCGGGCCGGGATTTCGTCGACCGGCTGATGATCACCAAGCTCACGGCGATCGTGCAGGACGTCGTCGACGGACTGGTCGACGTCACCATCCCCACGCGCCTGCTGGACCTGGTCCGCAGCCTCCCCGGCGTGGTCGCCGTCATCGACGAGCGGTGGCCGCGCGCCTTCGGGACCGCGGAGTTCCTGCGCGCCTGGACAGCCCATCCGGAGTTCCGCTGGTACGCGCTGGGAATCGTGCACCAGCCGAGCGCCACCTGAGCATCTCCATGCCCGGCGGCCCTGCCGGGCTCCACTGCCAGTTTTCTGCCAGCAGCGGAGCCGACAGTGATGAACACCGTGAACACCGCGGCCGCCAACAAGGGCGGCTCGCAGCCAGATGAAACGGAGTTCACCACCATGAAGATCGCCTCGAAACTGGCCGTCACCGGTAGCGCCCTGACCCTGTCCGCCGCGGGCCTGGCCCTGGCCGCCGCGCCATCCGCCTCCGCGGCGGAGGGTTACGGCTGCACCTACACCAACTCGCAGCCCACGCTCAGCAACCCGAGCTCCGGCACGGCCGTCTACCAGCTCCAGTGCGAGCTGAACCGCGCCCTGTCCAACAGCTACGCGACCCTGAACGTCGACGGCTCCTTCGGCGCGCTGACCCAGGCGAAGGTGCGCGCCTTCCAGACGTGCATCCACTACAACTACGACAGCAGCGTCGCCATCGACGGCGTCGTCGGCCCGGTGACCTGGAACGACCTCAACTTCTGGGCCTACAACTCGGACACCGCCTGCTAGCACCTCTCCGGGCACGTTGATCTGCCGCTCGCGCCGCACCGGGCTGATCCCAGTGCGGCGCGGGTACGTGCGGCGCGGGTGCTGAAGACCCTCGGGCTGCTACAACTACGACTCGGCCGGCATCTCGCCGATCGCCCCGAAGGCCGGAGCGGGCACTGAACTATCAGTACTTGGTGTACGACGTCGTCCGCCAGACGGCGCCGGCGGCGTCGACCCACAGGCCGCGGCGCGGCACAGCAAGAAACCGACAGAACCGACCCCTCGATGCAGCTCATGCGGCGAGCCGGTCATAAGCCGGATTCTGTCCCGCGCCGCCGTGCCGAAGCACCGCCGCGCGGTGGCGACCATCCATCTAGGGCGCGCGTCGCCGCGCGCCTCGTGCGGTCTACCCGCAGGCTCGGGCGGACCGCCCTTGAACACCTGCGCAGGCCCGGTTGCCCGGGCCCTCTTGACCTTGCTCCGGGTGGGGTTTACCTAGCCGCCCGGGTCACCCCGGGCGCTGGTGAGCTCTTACCTCACCGTTTCACCCTTACCCGCCTGACGGCGGGCGGTCTCTTCTCTGTGGCACTGTCCCGCGGGTCGCCCCGGGTTGGTGTTGCCAACCACCCTGTCCTATGGAGTCCGGACTTTCCTCGACACCGGTCGCCCGATGCCGCGATCGCCTCACCGACTCGCCGCGCATCCAGTATACGGGGACGGGGCTTCGCAGGTTGACGCGCAACGGCCGGGTGGACGCGCGTGTACGGGGGTGGACGCCGAATACCGAGTTGCCGAGTGTCCGCGGGTGCCGGAACGGTGTCGCCCATGACTGTCATACGCCACATCACGCACCTACTGGTCAGTCACAGAACGGAACCACGTGATCTACGAGTCCCGGTTGGAGTTGGCGCGGCTGATGTTCGCCGACTTCGACCTGGGAGTGTCGCGGATCCTGGCGCAGCCGTTCCTCATGACGGCGACCGTCGACGGCATGCAGCGCAGGCACATCCCCGACTTCCTGTTGCTCGCTGCGGCCGGCCCGGTGGTCATGGACGTCAAACCCGCGCGCAGGCTGTCCCGTCCGGATGTCTCCTTCACGTTCGGCTGGAGCCGAGTTGTGATCGAATCCCGCGGGTGGGGATACGAGGTGTGGAGCGAGCCTGACACGACTGAGCTGGAGAACGTTCGCTTCCTGGCTGGCTACCGGCGCGACAGGGTGACGGCGGACGTGGAAGAGTCGCGGTAGGCGGACTGTCGACAACCGGATCGGGAAGTCCACCGCCTATCGCGCCCTGCATGAGGGCATCGATGCCCTGGCGGCTTGCGCCCCGGGCGTGGCTGAGGCCATGGCTGCCGTGAAAGCGGCAGGTCACGGACACCTCACCCTGGACGGCACCGTGATCGCCACCGACCGCTGCTCGCATCCCGAGCCGAACGGCGCCGACCTGTGGTGGTCGGGAAAGCACCGGCACCACGGCGGGAACATCCAGGTGCTGTCGGGTCCGGCCCGCTGGCCGATCTGGGTATCCGACGTCCGCCCTGGCCGGGAACACGACACCACCTGCGCCAAAGTCGCAGCCGGCCTCATGGCGGCGATCGAACAGGCCGCCGCCGCGGACATGCCGGCCCTCGCCGACTTGGGCTATGAAGGCCTGGCCGGACCCGCTCTGCGCATGCCGATCAAGAAGGTCAAAGGCGTCGAACTCTCCGAGTCCGCCAAGCAGTACAACCTCATCGTCCGAGGCGTCCACAGCATCGCCGAACGCGCGAACTCGCTGCTGAAGAAAGCCTTCAAGGCTCTGCGACGGGTCAGCGTGTGCCCCTGGCGCATCGGCGCGATCGCCAAGGCCGCGCTCGTCTTGCTCCACCTCGAACGCGACCGTCCCCTGCCCACCCGTCACACACCGTGAAGAACCGTTACCGGGAATGGCTCAGTGAGTGTTCAACTGTCAATTCTGGTCATGCCGTCAGTGTTCAACTGTTCGGCGCCGACTTACTTCGACCTATGTTAGGGTCGCCAGCGAATGATTCAGGGAACGGGAACAACTCACAGGAGAGTACCTTGTTTAAAATGCCGTTCATCAATCGCCGGATAGCCGCCACCGCGACGGCTGTCGCCGCTGGCCTGGGGATGGCGATCATGGTTGCCGGCCCGGCCAGCGCCAGTGCTACGGCTTGCGACAATCCCGGCTCTGCGAACGTCTGCATGGACATCGAGGGCTCTTCGAATTTGGTGACTGCCGCCCAAGGATCGGCGCAGATCACCAAGACCTTCACCTACTACGAAAACGGTGGGTTCTTCGGAGTCTATTCCGGCTATGTTCAGGTCTACAATCCGAACGGCGCGGTGCTGTGCAGCAGCCGTACAACCGCGCTCAATGCGGGTCTTGTTTTGGACTGCGATCCGGGGGATCTGGGCTACACCCTCACCGGGAACTACTGCACCAAGCTTTTCGTCAATTCGAGTACCGGCTTTCATGACTACCGCGAAGAGTGCGTGGATGTCCTTTAGGTAGCAGAACGTGTGGCAGGGCTCTCCGGCCGGAGAGCTCTGCCATGGACGCCTTGCGAAGGCGGTTCCAGGCAATCGCGCCCTCTGGGGGAAGGCTCCGCCGCGGAATGCGCTTATCCGCGGCACGAAAGTCTCCGTAACCGGCAGGCCGACCGTCCGGCCCGACGGCGGTGACGGCGGTGATCTCCGCCGAAGGCTGGAGAGCAAGCAGGTCGCGACAGACCGCCACAACCGCAGCGTGGACCGAGTCAGCGTTATACGCCTTGAAGGCTTCAGCGTGCGTGTCCGGAGGCAATTCGACATAAAGCAGCTTCACTGATACCACGCGCTCGCCGTTTTCAACGTAACGGGCAGGTTCGTACAGCCATGGGTGTGTCGCCGCATAGTTGTCGAGCAATTCATATTCGTCCCCGATTGCGGCCGCGACAGCAGTAGCCATAGCTTCGCCGTGCGCTTGTGCTGCGAGATGAAGACGAGACAACGCTGCTGGATCACCGACTAAACGAGGTGCGGTCCGCGCCGCGAACTCCACGACGTCGAGGGCAAGAGCAGACTCGGCAGTGGTGAATATGACGGGCTCGACATCGTCCACTGTCGCCGTTCCTGACCGCTGGCAAGAACCATCCGTGCGGTCGTCTCCGTGCCCACACGCAGATCCGACGGCATGTCGGCCCGCATCGCCTCGACCGATGCGGCGAACTCAGCCTCAAATGGAAGGTCGCTGAGGTCAGCCTCCGACAGCGCCATCATCACCGCATCCTGACGGACTGTCCGCCGCAGACCGATGCGATCCATCATCTTCGACCCAACCGAAAGCCTGGCGACGGAACGCTGCGATACGCAGTCCGTACAGAGCTGCACCGACTTGTGCCGCCTCGGGTTTCGCGTTCAATCGCGCCGACACCGCCGCCTGCACCTGTTGAACGGCGAGCAAGCTCCTCGCTCCGCTCGGCTCTGCCGTCTGGGACCTACTCAACACGTCAACAGCGTCATCGGACTGCTCGAGGAAGGCGACCACAGCCATGGTCAGGCCGGCGATGGTCCCGTCTCCAGCGATCCTGACCAAGTGTTCCCTGTCGAGCCGCCGCAGGACCGCCGCCAACGCATCGTCGGTCATCCCCAGTTCCCGCCGCAGTAGTTCAAGTTGCGGCAACAGTCTCCGCGAGCCGAGTACCTTCCACGAGAAGGTGCGTGTACTCCATGAGGAGACCACCGCTGCGGTTGAACGGCTCGCGCCAGCCCTCCCACGCAGTACGTCCTTCGTCGGGCCCTAGGTCTAGCTCTGCTCGCGCTCCGCGAGGCTCCGCTCCACGCAGAACTCGTTGCCTTCCGGGTCGAGCAGGACGGCCCATCCCGTGCCGTCAGGGTTGCGGTGATCCGCAAACAGGGTGGCGCCGAGGGTCAGAAGCCGCTCAACTTCCTCGTCTCGGGTACGGTCCTGAGGCTGAAGGTCCACATGGACCCGGTTCTTGACCGCCTTCGACTCGGGAACCTGGATGAACAGCAAATCGGAACCTACGAGACCGACCTCGCCATCTCCAGGCTGGTCCTCTGGATGGAGCGTCGTCCCGAAAACCTCGGCCCAGAAGGAGGCCAGCTTGTACGGGTCAGCGCAGTCGAAGGTGACGTGACGAATGAGAGAAGCCATGGCGGGATTCTCTCGTTCCACGAGTCAGCTGGGCAACACGGATTCGGCAACTCCACAGCTCTGACCTGGGATTGCTGGGTGTGTAAACTGCCACATACCCCGAGGGGAACGCGTTCTGTATCGAGCGGAGTGTGGCTGAGCGGGAGAGCCAGCAGTTCGGCATAGCCTGACAGGCGGATAGGTAGGCAGGCAGCTGAACGGCTAGTCCGGCTGCCGCCCCTGCCACGTCGTGATGCACACCTCATTACCCTCCGGATCCGCGAGCACCCAGAACGCCGGCGCCTCGTCCTCATACGTCAGCCGCCCACCCGCAGCCAGCGCCGCCGCGATGCGGCGCTGCGCCTCGTCGTGCGGAACGCAGATGTCGAAGTGGATCCGGTTGCGCTGCGGACGCGGTGCGTCCATCTGCTGGAACCAGATCGCCGGCCCCTGCCGCTGCGGGTCGACGAGCGCGTCCGTGGGACCGGTTTTGCTTCCCTCGTCCTCGTAGGCGAACACCGCCTTCCAGAACGGCCGCACCGCCGGGATGTCGATCGCGTCCACGCCGATCTCCACCAGTTGCAGCGCACGCGTCGCCGCGCTCGCGACGTCCGCCGACGTCTCCAGCCCCGCCTCGCGCACCGCGAGCGAGACGCGGCCTGCCAGCTCCGCGTCGACGTCCGTCACCGCGGCGGCGTCGAGGGACTGCAGGACCAGCAGGACCTTGTCGGCGCGGACGTCGAACCACAGGTGGCGGTCGGCGTCCGACGCGCAGGCCTCGACCGCCTTCGTCGCGACCGCGCTCGCCTGCGCCAGCGACGTCACGGCGACCGCGGTGCGCAGCGTCCCCAGCAGGTAGCGCCAGCCGATCGATTCGACCGCATCGGACGCCTCGCGCATCCGCAGGACTCGTTCCGGCTCGGCCGCCATGGTGCTCCTCGGTCTCAGTTCTTCTCTGTGTTCTTGCCGTTGTCAGGGTTCTTCTCAGAACCCTTATCAAGACTCTTGACGCCGTTCCCGCCGCCACCGTTCCCGCCGCCACCGTTCCCGCCGCCACCGTTCCCGCCGCCGCCGTTCCCGCCGCCACCGTTCCCCGCGACGTTCTTCGCCGGCCGGTCCCGCACCGTGTACCGCGGGTCCGTGGCCTCGAACAGTATCCGCCGCGTCGTCACGTCCGCCTCGGCCAGCCGCACCCGCGTCTCCTGCCCCAGCGGCAGGTCGTGGCCGTCGCAGCGGGCGCGTACCGCGGGCTGCGTCAGCTGCACGATGCCGACGTCCGGTTTGCCGTTGTGGTCCCAGTCGATGCGCTCGTTCAGGTCGATCACCACCGCGTCGAACTCCTCGCCGACGCGGTCCTTCAGCAGCATCGTCTCCACCAGGTCCACGCACTCCCGGTCCACCGCCGAGCCGCGCCGGTCCGCGCCCTCCATCACCGCCGGCAGCTTCGGCAGCTCCGAGCGGGCCCAGTCCGGGACCTCCGTGCCGCCGCACAGGGCCACGCACACCTCGCCGGCGTAGCGGTCCGCCAGCCGCCGCAGCGGGGCGGTGACGTGCGCGTACGTCGTGGCCAGCGCCGAGTGGCCGGCCTGCTCCGGCACGCCGCCGTCGAAGGCCGTGTAGCCGGCGCCGCGCATCAGCGTCGTGGTCTCCTGCAGGAACGCCGCGTGCGCCGGGACCGCCGGGTCGAGTTTGCGGATCAGGTCGCTGTAGCTGACGCCCTCCGGCCAGCGGATCTTCAGCGCCCGGGCCACGCGGTGCAGCCGGTGGTAGGCGAACTCCGGCGGGTCGGGCATGGTGCGCAGCAGGCCGATCTCGCCGTAGACCATCAGCTCGGCGGCGGCCATTCCGGTCAGCAGCGAGATCTGCGCGTTCCAGTTCTCCACCGGCAGCGGCGTGCGGTACTCCAGCGACCAGCTGTCGCCGTCGGCGACCACGACCTGCGCCGGCACGCTCAGGCTTATCCCGCCGCGCTCGGCCTCGCGGTCCTGGCGCAGCGTGCCGATCTCGCGGAGCAGGCGCAGGACCTCGTCGGCGGTGCCGGCGTCGAGCGCCGCCTGGGTGTCCTGGTAGTTCAGCTTGGCGCGGCTGCGCACGCGGGCCCGCCGCACCTCGACGTTCGTGGTGTCGCCGGAGGAGTCCAGATCGATCTGCCACAGCAGCGCCGGGCGCTCCTGGCCGGGCAGCAGCGAGGCCGCGCCCTCGGACAGGATCTCCGGGTGCAGCGGCACGCGCATGTCCGGCATGTAGTACGTCTCGCCGCGCCGGTGCGTCTCCAGGTCCAGCACGCTGCCGGGGGTGACGAACGCCGCGACGTCGGCGATCGCGTAGTGCACCCGGTAGCCGCCGCCCTCGCGCGTCTCCAGGTGCATGGCCTGGTCCAGGTCCATCGACTCCGCCGGGTCCAGGGTGACCAGCGGCAGGCCGGTGGCGTCCGCCTCGGGCATGCGCGGGGCCTTCGCCGCCGCCTCGGCCTCGGCCTGGGCGTCGGCCGGCCAGGGCCCGGGCAGCTGCAGTTCGGCACGGATGGCGTCGAACCCCGCGCGCAGGTCGGCGGCCGGGACGGCGGCCTCGACGGTGAGGACTCTTTGCGGCATGCCAGCACCTTATGGGGTGCCGGTGGGCCGTTGCACGCGTCCTGCGATCATCGTCACGCCCGCGCCGGGGCGGCGGCGGCCCCGGGCGTGGCGTGCGGTTTCGGTCAGTCCTCTGACGGATCCCCGGCCAGGATCCGGTACAGCGCCTGCCGGGCGCCGACCAGCACCCGCGAGGCCTCGGCCCGCTGGGTCTCGGTACCGACCTGGATCACCTGCATATAGGCCATCGCCAGCTGCGCGATGACATCGCGGATCTTGGTGGCCTCCTCCGAAGGCCCCTCCTCCTCCTCGATGCCCTCCCAGGGCGCGGTCCACTTGGCGCGGTTCTCCCGCACGTAGGTCTTGCCCTCGTCGGTGAGCGCGAACATCTTGCGCCCCTCCCCCTCCGTGGTCCGGACGATGCCCTCGTCCTCCAACTGCTGAAGCGCCGGATAGATGGATCCGGAGCTGGGCTTCCACGCCCCGTTGGTGCGCTGCTCGATCTCCTGCATCAGCTGGTAGCCGTTGGCCGGCCCCTCGTCGAGCAGGATCAGGACCGTGATGCGCACGTCGCCGCGCCCGGCGCGGCTGCGTCCGCCGTGCCGGCGCCGGTTGCCCGGCGCACCCGGCGGCGGACCGAAGAGCCCGCCGAGGAAGTCGAACGGGGTGAAGGTGCCGCCGGCGCCCGGGATCGGCGGCAACGGGCCGGCCGGGGGCATCGGGGGCATGGGCGGCATCGGCGGGGTGCCGGGCCCGGTCCAGCCGTAGTCGCCGCGGCCGCCGCGGCGCGGGCCCCGGCGGTCTTCCCGGCGCTCTTCGCGCCGGTCGTCACGACGGTCCTCGCGCTCCCCCCGGTACCGGGCGCGGTGCTCCTCGCCGCGGGCCCGGGCCTCCTGCGCGTGATCGCGCGCGGCCTGCTCGAGGCGCTGCTTGAGCTCCCGCTCGCGCTGGGCCGCCTCCTCCTGGAGCCGGCGGCCCTGCTCCTTGAGCGCCCGGAGCTGCTCGCGCAGCTGCTCGGCGCTGCCGCCAGTGCTGGTCTCGGTGTTGTCGGTGTTGTCGGTGTAGTCGGTGTTATCGGTGTCGTCGTGCTCGTTCTGCTGGTCGTGCTGCTCGTTCTGCTGCTCGTCGGCCATCTCGCCGCCTCCAGTTCCACTCACCGGCGACAGTCGTCGCCTCTCAACGATATGACGGATGCTCCCCCGGCGCCCCCAGCGGAAGCAGCGGCAGGTACCGGATCCGGTCCCGGTCGCGGTCGGCGCCCCGGTCCGCGTACCGCCGGGCCCGCTGCCGCTCCCGCAGGCGGATCTCCATTTCGATCTCCTTCGCCGCCCGCGTGCGCCGCTCCGTGCGGCGCCAGCGGCAGGAACCGGTCGGTCGGTGTCCCTCGATCATGATGTCCTCCCCATCGACGAAACGACTTCCGAAGGTGTTCTTCGATAGCTCAACGATATGTCGTTAACTATCGCTCCGCAAGTACCCTCCCGGCGCGTCTTCCGACCTGGCCCGCTGACGGCGCCGCCGATGCGCGAGAATGATCGCCGTGCTGATCCTGCTCCCGCCCTCCGAAGGCAAGGCCCCCGACGGCGACGGCCCGAAGGTCGACCCGGCCGGGCTGGCCTTCCCGCAGCTGGCCAAGACCCGCAAGGCCCTGATGGCGGAGCTGACCCGGCTGGCCAAGGGCCGCGAGGCCACGGCGCTGGAGGTGCTGGGGCTGTCCCCGAACCAGGGCGGCGAGCTGGCGGCGGACCGGCAGCTGGCCACCGCCCCGACGCTGCCGGCCGCCGACCGGTACACCGGGGTGCTCTACGACGCGCTGGACCTGCCGGGCCTGCGCCGCGACGATCCGGCGGCGTTCGCGCGCGCCGAGGCGCGGGTGCTGACGTTCTCCGGGCTGTGGGGCGTGGTGCGGCCGACGGACGCGATCCCGGCGTACCGCTGCTCCGGCGGCGTGACGCTGCCGAAGGCGGGGCCGGTGGCGAAGCTGTGGCGGGCCGCGCTGACCCCGGCGCTGGCCCCGGCGGTCGCTTCGGGGCTGGTGGTGGACCTGCGCTCGTCGATGTACGCGGGGATGTGGAAGGCCCCGGCCTCGGCGGCCGAGCGCACCGCGACGGTGCGGGTGCTGCACGAGCGGATCGTCGACGGCGTGCCCAAGCGCAGCGTGGTGAGCCACTTCAACAAGGCGACGAAGGGGCGGCTGGCGCGGGCGCTGCTGGTCGGGGACGTCGTGGTCGACAGCCCGAAGGAGTTGGCCGAGGCGTTGCAGGACCTGGGGCTGCGGACCGAGACCGCGGCGCCGTCCAAGCCCGGGACGGCTTGGACGATCGACGTGGTGGTCGACTCAGTGGCCTGAGAACACCACTGGTCAGTCGCCGGTCAGCTGCCGGTCAGTTGCCGGTGGGAGTGGAGCTCGGGCTGGATCCCCCGCCGCACAACGTGTTCAGCGGCTTCGACGCTTCGACGGCCTTGGCCAGGTCGTCGTCCGAGGACTCGTGGTTCGTGAAATCGCGGCCGACGTTCTGGTAGTCGGTGCCGACCGTTTTCAGCGTCGACCTCAGGTCGGAGTTGTCGGTCTTGGTGTCCTGGACGCGCAAGGCGGTGCCGGCGGTGCGGTAGTCCTGGCCGGTCCGCGAGTCCGAGTCCTTGTCCGTCGCCAGCTTCGACTTCAGCGTCGCCAGCACGTCGCGGACGGTGGAGCAGACGGTGTGGTCGACGTCCGACGGCGTGGCGGTCGGGCTGGCCGCGGACGTGGCAGCCGCGCTGGTGCTCGGGGCGGCGCTGGTGGTGCTGGAAGCCGTGGCCGAGGGCGACGGGGTCGACGAGGTCAGCGGGCGGGTCGCGGCGGCGTTCTTCGGCTGCACGGTGACCGAGCAGCCGGCCAGCGCCGCGACCACGGCCACGGTCGCCGCCGCGGCCCGCACGACACCGGCCCGTCCGGAGGTGGTCCCGACCCCGTTCTCGTCTCCCGCGCGCCGCGGGCCCATCCGTTCCATGAGGCCGGAGTCTATCCACGATCACCGCGACGCGAAGCAGGCCCGGGAAGATCCGTCGCGCCCGGCCTCAACCGGTCAGATGCGCGGTGTCGTTGAACAGGCGCATCAGGGCGCGGCCGTCGGAGTAGCACGTCACGACCGACAGCGAGGCCGCCGAGAGTTCCATCGCGTACAGGGACTCCGGCGGGGCGCCGAGGGCGTCGCGGATCAGGGTCTTGATAGGTGTGACGTGCGAGACGACCAGCACGGTGCGGCGCGCGTGGCGCTCCAGCAGCGCGTCACGCGCGGCGAGCACGCGGACGGTCACGTCGTCGAACGACTCCCCGCCCGGCGGCGCGACGGCGGTGGACGCCAGCCACGCGCGGTGCTCGGCGGGCCAGCGCTCGCGGACCTCGGCGAAGCTGTGGCCGTCCCAGAGCCCGAAGTCGGTCTCGCGGAAGCCGGGGTCGATCTCGACGGACAGACCGAGCGCGTCGGCCGCGGCCTGCGCGGTCTGGACGGTGCGCCGGAGCGGGGAGGAGACGATCGCGTCGACGCCGCCGCGGGCGGCCAGGCGGCGCGCGACGGCGGCGACCTGGTGGCGGCCGGTGTCGGCGAGTTCGGGGTCGCCGACACCGGAGAAACGCCTCTCGGCGGTGAGCGGGGTGGCGCCGTGGCGCAGGAGCAGGAGGGTGGTCGGCGGGCCCATGTCGGGGGCCGGGGTCCAGCTCGGTTGGTGCTGCGGCGCCGGGCTGGAACCAGCACCAGCCACCGGCTCGGCACCGGCTGACGGCCCGGCATCGGCCGGCGCCGTGGCCGCATCCCCGCTGGCCCCGCCAACCCCGCCCCCGCGAGCCTCCCGAGCCTCCCGATCCGCCCGGAAAGCCGCGATCATCGCCTCCGCCTCGCGCATCTTCGCCTTCGCCGCCGCCGCGTCGTCCAGCGCCAGGTTCGCCAGCGCGTCAGCCCTCTTGTTCTCCGCGCGCGGCACCCACGTGTAGCGCACCGCGCCGGCCCGGGGGAACGCCGTGCGCGCCTGCACCGCCAGCGCCCGGATGTCCGGGTGCCTGACCTGCCACTCCCCGGTCATCTGCTGGACCGCCAGCTTGGAGTCCATGCGCACCTCGACCTCCGCCTCCGGGTCGAGGGCGTAGGCGGCGCGCAGCCCGGCGATCAGGCCGCGGTACTCCGCAACGTTGTTGGTCACCACGCCGAGACCCTCGGCGAGTTCGACCAGGACCTCGCCGGTGGCGGCGTCGGCGACCAGCGCGCCGTACGAGGCCGGGCCGGGGTTGCCGCGGGAGGCCCCGTCGGCCTCGACGATGAACGCGCGCGCCATTGCTGTCCTTGCTGTCCTTGCCGTCCCGGCTGCCCTAGCCGCCCTAGCCGCCCTTACCGCTCGTGCCGTCCGACCGGCCGGCCCGCGCCCTAAAGCCCCGACTCCGCGACGCGCACCAGGATGCTGCCGCACACATCGTGCCGGACGACCTGGTCGGCGGCCGCCGCCTTGATCGCGTTGACCTCGCTGATGTCCAGCTCCAGCTGGCAGCCGTCGCAGCGGCGCTGGCGGATGGCCGCGGCGCCCACGCCGTTGTCGGCGCGGATGCGCTCGTACAGCGCCAGCAGGTCCTCCGGGATGACGCCGGCGGTGGTCTCGCGCTCGGCGGTGACCGCCTCGACGTCGCCGTCGATCGCCTCGGAGGACTTGGCCAGCACGGCGTTCACCTCGTCCCGCCGGGCCTGCGCCTCGTCCCGCTGCACGGTCATCTCGGCGACCCGGGTCTGCGCCGCCTCGCGCCGCTCCATGACCTCCAGGACCACGTCCTCCAGGTCGGACTGGCGCCGGGCCAGGGTCTGGAGCTCGTGCTGGATGTTCTCCAGGTCCTTGGCCGAGCCGCGGCCGGACTCCAGCATCTGCCGGTCCCGGGTGGCGCGGTTCACCACCTGCTCGACGTCGGCCTCGGCCTTCTTCTGCTCGCGCGCGACGTCGCCCTCGGCGGTCTCGGCGGCGACCAGGACGTCGCGCAGGTCCGCCAGGCGCCGGTCCACCTTCTCGGCCTCGGCCAGCTCCGGCAGGGTGCGCCGCTTGTGCGCCAGCTGCGCCAGGCGCACGTCCAGGCCGTGCAGGTCCAGCAGGCGTTGCTGGTCGGCGGGGTTCGCGTTCAGGGCAGTGCCTCTCTCTTGACTTGTTCTTCGCGTACGTCGCGTTCCGACGGCGGCGGGTTCTACCTCGCTGCCAGGTGCGCGGTCCACGGATCGGTGACCAGCGTGGAAACGTACGTGTCCACGTTAGCCCCGGCAGCCCCGAGCGTGGAACGCAAGGTCTGCGCCGCGTACTGAAGCCACGGCCACTCGCTGGCCCAGTGCGCCACGTCCACCAGCGCCGGCCCTCCCGTCTCCAGCGCCTCGGACGCCGGGTGGTGCCGCAGGTCGGCGGTGACGTAGACGTCGGACCCGGAGCTACGAACAGCGCCGAAAAGCGTGTCCCCCGCTCCCCCGCACACCGCGACCCGCCGCACCGGACGGTCCGGATCCCCGGCCACCCGCACGCCCCCGGAGGTCGCCGGCAGCGCGGCGGCGACCCGCGCGGCGAAGGCGCTCAGCGGCTCGGCGGCGGCCAGCTCGCCGACCCGGCCGATGCCCAGCTCGGGGTTCGCCGCACGCGGCTCCAGCGGCCGCAGGTCGTGCAGGTCCAGGGCCCGGGCCAGGGCGTCGGAGACGCCGGGGTCGGCGGAGTCGGCGTTGGTGTGCGCGGTGAACAGCGCGGTGCCGCCGCGGATCAGGCGGTGCACGAGGCGGCCCTTGTACGTGGTCGCCGGGACGCCGTGGACCCCGCGCAGGAACAGCGGGTGGTGCGTGACCAGCAGGTCGGCCCCGCGCTCCAGCGCCTCGTCGATCACCGCGGCCACCGGGTCGACGGCGAAGCCGACGGTGCGGACCGGCTCGTCCGGGTCGCCGCAGACCAGCCCGACCGCGTCCCACGACTCGGCCCAGGCCGGGTTGTAGACCCCCTCCAGGATCGCCACGACGTCTCGCAGGGTCGGGGCGGCGGTGCTCACATCGATGACGGCGGCGGGATCTGGCATGCGCAGTACGTTACCGGGCCGCGCGGCGGGTTCCTTGATCCGGACCCGCGCGTTCGGCCACGATCCGGACCCGCCCGTTTGACCGCCCCGGCTAGCGGCGGCGCTCCTCAGGCCGCAGATTCGTGTCAAGTGGCGACCACACACGGGAGGAACCAGGATGCGCGCGGTCGGAGTGAAGGACTACGGGGCCACTCCCGAGCTGCTCGACGTGCCCAAGCCCGCCGCCGGGCCGGGACAGCTGCTGGTGCGCGTGGAGGCCGCGGGCGTCAACCCGGTGGACGCCATCCTCGCCTCCGGCGCGTACGGCAAGCCGCCGCTGCCGCTGGTGATGGGCGTCGACTTCGCCGGCCGGGTGGAGGCGGTCGGCGAAGGCGTCACCCGCTACACCGCCGGCGACCCGGTCTTCGGCCGCGCGGCCGGCACCTACGCCGAATACGTGGTCGTCGACGAGACCGGCCCGATCGGCCCGGCCCCGGACGCCGTGGAGCTCAAGACCGCCGCCGCCCTGCCGACCGCCGGCCTGACCGCGCTGGGCATCCTGGAGGCCGCCGAGGTCCGCGGCGGCGAGAGCCTGCTGCTGATCGGCGCGGCCGGCGGCGTCGGCACCTTCCTGACCCAGCTGGCCTCGGCGCGCGACGCCCGCGTGCTGGCGGTGACGCGCGGCGACGAGAGCGTCCGCCTGGGCCTGTTCGGCGCGGCGGTGACCATCGACACCTCGGCCCAGAACGCCGCGGACCGCATCTGCCGCGACGAGTACCCGGACGGCGTGGACGTGCTGGTCGACCTGGTCTCCGCCGACGGCGAGGCGTTCGAGGCGAACAAGAAGCTGGTCCACGACGGCGGCGTGGCGGTGAGCACCCGCGGCGCGACGCGCGAGCGCGGCAGCGTGCAGTCCGGCGTGGAGGAGATCTCCTTCCGCGTGCAGCCCTCCGCCGAGCTGCTGGCCGCGCTGGCCAAGGAGGTCGACGGCGGGACGCTGCGGGTGTTCGTGGAGGCCGAGGTGCCGCTGGAGCAGGCACCGCAGGCGGTGGCGCGGATCCAGCACGGCGGGGCCAGGGGGAAGACGATCGTCAAGCCGTGAGCGGCTGGGCCAGGTAGCCCTCGGTGCGGGTGAGCTTCCCGAAGCGCGGGAACGTCACCCGCACGGAGAACTCGTGCTCCTCGGCGCTCGGCGCGGACATGGCGTCCTGGCCGAAACCGACAAAAAGCCGGCGCGGCACCGGCTGAGCCGTAGGGTTCCCCGCCCCATCGGCCGCCGCTGCCGCGCCGCCTGCTTCCGTACTGCCTGACTACCTACCGCCGCGTCCTACTGCGGCTTCCCGCACTCAGGGCAGAACTTCGCCCCCAGCACCACCTGCGACCCGCACCCGCCGCACGTCCCCGGATCGGCGTTCTGCTTCGCCCCGCAGTCCGGGCAGAACTTCGCGCCATGCGTCTCGTGCCCGCAGGACAGGCAGACCAGCTGCTTCTGCGTGGCGACGTCGACCTCGGCAGCCAGTCCGGCGCCGAACTCGCGGGCCTTCATCGTCGCGGCGTCGACCATGCCGTGGCTGCGCGCGGACTCGACCTCGGCGGCCAGGTCCGGGGCGCAGTTCGTGCACAGTCCGCGCTCCGGGCTCCAGCAGCGCGCGCAGACGTACGACGTGCAGCGTCCGCAGCGATTGAAGTGCTTCTCCGCGGCGGCGATCGCCTCCTTGAATGAGGCGTCGCGTGCCTTGTGCCAGCCGCTCTGCACCAGGCCGTCGACCCCCTCGGCGACGTCCCAGCCGATCGTCGAGGCGGCCCCGTGCGCCATGTTGGACGCCCGGCGGATCCAGCCGGCGGCGCGCGCCGCCTTGTACGGTTCGAAGCCGCTGCGCCAGGTGTCGCTGCACCGCTGGCAGTAGAACTCGAACTCGAATCCGGCGTCGTTGCCGTACTGGTTGGAGTAGTCGCGGTGGTTGTTGCTGAACCAAAAAGTGTTCTCGTCGGCCATTGCCCGAACCCCCTATTGATAAGGCCTAGGGGCACAGGATAAAGCTCAACGCCGACGGAGCGACAACACGTCTGTCGCGCTGAAGTTCTCGCCGGGTTTCTTGGCCTCGAAGTAGGGGCTGAGCACGGTTTCGAGCTCTCCGGCGGTGAACGTCTCCAGCGTGGAATCCCAGCGTTCCTCGACCACCGGACGCTGCATCAGCAGCACCATGCCGCCGTGCACGACGAAGACCTGGCCGTTCACCTTGTCGGCGGCCGGGGACGCGAGGTAGGCGACCAGCGGGGCGACGTGTTCGACGGCCAGCGGGTCCATGCCCTCGGCCGGAGCTTCGAAGCCTGCGAAGACGTCCTCGGTCATCTTGGTGCGGGCCCGCGGGCAGATCGCGTTGGCCCGGACGCCGTAGCGCGCGCAGCCGTTGGCGGTGGCGGTGGTCAGGCCGACGATCGCGGCTTTGGCCGCGGCGTAGTTGGCCTGGCCGGCGGCGCCGGCGAGGAAGGCTTCGGAGGAGGTGTTGACGATGCGGCCGTAGACCGGTCCGCCGGCGGCCTTCGACTGCTCGCGCCAGTGCGCCGTGGCGTGCCGGGTCAGCGCGAAGTGGCCTTTGGCGTGCACGCGCAGGACGTCGTCCCATTCCTGCTCGGACATCGAGAACACCATGCGGTCGCGCAGGATCCCGGCGTTGTTGACCAGGATGTCCAGGGTGCCGAACCGCTCGATCGCCAGCCGGGTCAGGGATTCGGCGTAGTCGAAGTCCGAGACGTCGCCGGCGGAGGCGACGGCCTGACCGCCGGCCTTGACGATGTCGGCGGCGGTCTGCTCGGCGATGGCCGGATCGTGGTCGTTCACCACGACCGCGGCGCCCTGCCGGGCCAGCTCCAGCGCTTCGGCACGGCCGAGTCCGCGGCCCGCGCCGGTGACGATCGCCGCGCGGTCCGTGAGGGATGTCGTCATGTCAGACCTCAATGATCGTCCGGATCGCGGCGCCGGTGCGCAGCAGCTCCAGGGCTTGGTTGATGTCGTCGAGCTTGAGCCGGGCGCTGATCATGCCCTCCAGGTCCAGCCGGCCGGCGCGCCACAGCGCGATCAGCCGGCCGTACTCCCGGCGGGGGTCGGCACCGCCGTAGTAGGAGCCGAGGACCTTCTTGTTGTCGAAGAAGAGCTGGAACATGTTGAAGTCGACGTGGTCGTCGTACTTCCCGGCGCCGACGACCGTGACGGTGCCGCCGCGGCGGGTCAGGGCGTAGGCCTGCTTCACCAGCGCCGAGCGGCCGACCACTTCGAAGACGTAGTCGAAGCCGGTCCCGCCGGTCACCTCGGCCTTGGCGGCGTCGGCGTCCTCCGGCTTGACGGCCCGGGTGGCGCCGAAGCGGAGGGCGACGTCGTGCTTGGCCTCGACCGGGTCGATGGCGACGATCTCGGCGGCCCCGGCGATCCGCGCGCCCTGGATCACGCTGATCCCGACGCCGCCGGCGCCGATCACCGCGACCGAGGAGCCGGGCTGGACCTCGGCGGTGTTGATCACGGCGCCGACGCCGGTGGTCACGCCACAGCCGATCAGGGCGGCGATCTCGTACGGCACGTCGTCCGGGATCTTCACCGCGCACTGCCACGGCACGACCATCTCCTCGGCGAAGGTGCCGTTGCCGGCGAAGCCGTAGACGTCGGCGCCGTCGACCTTGAAGTGCGGCGTCATGGTCATGCCGAAGAAGATGTTCACGCACAGGTTGCCCTGGCCGCCGCGGCAGAAGGAGCAGTCCCCGCACGGCGGGTTCCAGCACACGATGACGTGGTCGCCGACGGCCACCTTGTCCACGGCGGCGCCGACCGCGACGACCTCGCCGGCGCCCTCGTGGCCGGGCACGAAGGGCGCGGGCTGCGGCAGGACCCCGGTCATCGCCGACAGGTCCGAGTGGCACACGCCGGTGGCGTGGATCCGGATCCGCACCTCGCCGGGGCCGGGGTCGGCGAGGGTGACGTCGTCACGGACGTCGAGGGTCTGGCTGCCGATCTCGAACAGGACTGCTGCGCGCATGAGGGGTTCCTGTCTTTTTCTTTGTCTGTATAGCTTTTTCGGCCTGTCTCTACCTCTAGAAGGAGGACCGGGCTCTAGGAAAGGACCGACCTCTGGAGGGAGGACCGGAGGTAGAACTAGGGCTTGTAGGTCAGCACGGTGTTGGCCAGCACCACGGCGTCGTCGCGCTCGGCCGAGGTGGACACGACGTCCACGCGGCCCGCGCCGTCGTCCCACATCTGCACGCGCATGGTCTCGCCGGGGAAGAAGATCCCGGCGAAGCGCGTGGAGTACTCCGTCACCCGCGTCACGTCGCCAGCCAGGACGGTGTCGACGACGGCCTTGCAGGTGATGCCGTAGGAGCACAGGCCGTGCAGGATCGGGCGGTCGAAGCCGGCCATCGCGGCGAACTCCGGATCGGCGTGCAGCGGGTTCCAGTCCCCGGACAGCCGGTAGATGAGCGCCAGCTGCTCCAGGGTCTTCACCTCGACGACGTGGTCCGGCGCGCGCTCAGGCGTGGTGTCCACGGTCGAGGGGCCGCGCTCGCCGCCGAAGCCGCCCTCGCCGCGGACGAAGATCTGCGAGTGATTGGTCCAGATGGGGCCGTCGGCGTCGGCGATCACGCTCTCGGTGCGGATCACCGCGGCCTTGCCCTTGTCCCAGACGTCGGTGACGCGCGCGGTCGCGGTGGCCTGCCCGGAGGCCGGGATGGCGCGGTGCACGGTGATCGACTGGCCGCCGTGCAGCACGTTGACCAGCTGGATGTCGATGCCCGGGTTGGCGAGCAGCGAGAAGCCCAGCGCGCCGCCGGCCACCACCGCGAAGGTCGGCAGAACCTTGAGGCTCTTCTCGTAGACGTAGGCCAGCTCCGCCGGATCGGTCGCCGGGACACCCGCGCCCAGGCCCAGGTGGTAGAGCTGGACGTCCTTCGGGGTCCAGGCCAGCTCGATGCTCGTAGCCGGGGCGGCCAAGGCCTTCTCGGGGTCGATGGGCATACGCCGGTCCCTTCGCGCTGATCTCGCACTGATCGAGTACTGTCCCGGGCAAACTAGAACACGTTACTGTCGGATGCAATGGCCGGGCACCCGCCGACGATGGGGAGACACTGCGCATGACCGAGGCGGCTTCTAAAGACGACATCAGGCGCGCATGGCTGGACGAGGACGAGGCGGACTTGTCTGCGGCGCGCGTCGCGAAGCACCGGCTGGTCGAGCAGGTGCGGCGGCTGGTGGACGCGGCCTTCCAGCTGGACACCGGGGACGTCGGATACCACTCCGACGATGCGAATGGCACTGGCGCCGACTCGGACGGCACCTCCGGCTCCGACACCGGCTCCTACACCGGTTCCGGCACCAACTCCGGCCCCGACACCGATTCCGGCACCGGCTCTACCTCTACCTCTAGCTCTAGCTCTAGCTCTAGCTCTAGCTCTAGCTCTAGCTCTAGCACCAGCTCCGACACCGACCGGGCGGCGCGGTTCATAGCCCTGGCCGCCGAAGTCGAATCCCTGGCCGACCGTATCGGCGCCCTACCCCGCATCCCGCGCACCGACATCGCCGTCGAGGGCGTGAACGCCAGCCTTGCCCGCCGCCACGACACCCTTCTGGTGGAACGCTCGACCATCAACGGCCGCGGCAACCCCCTGGCCCCGCCGATGCGCATGTGGGCCGACGGCGAGGTGATCCGCGGCGAGGCGTACTTCACGGCGCCGTACGAGGGGCCGGCGGGGCGCGTGCACGGGGCGTGGGTGGCGGCGTGCTTCGACGAGATCATGGGCTGCGCGCAGGGGGCGTCGGGAGCGTTCGGGTATACGGGGACGTTGACGATCACGCTGCGGCGCGCCACGCCGCTGTACACGAAGATCACCTACGAGGCCGGATTCTCACACCACGAGGGACGCAAGATCCACGGCTGGAGCCGCTGCTACGCCGACGGACGGCTGACGGCCGAGGCCACCGGCGTGTTCGTCATACCGGCGAACGGCAGGATGGGGCACGGGACTACCGAGTAAAGGCCTTGCCTGCCACCACGGCCTGCGTAAAAGTACGTAATTTGATACTTCTGTTTGAGTAAAATCCGGCAGCAGCGGAGCCCGGCACCGGTAGCGTGCCGCCCATGCTTCACGATCTCCTGGATGCGCCGACGACCCGATGGCGGACGGACTGGTCCACCGACGGCGAGTCGCCCACCGGGCACTGGGACTGGGTCGTGGCCATGGCGACGGCCGAGGTGGACGGGCGGCTCGTCGCGCTCAGCGGGGGTTCGGACCAGGCAGTGCGGGCGTGGGACGCCGGCACCGGCGAATCGCTCGGGGAGCCGGTCACGGGGCACTGGGGCACGGCGCTGACCACGACCGTGCTGGACGGGCGCGCGCTGGCGCTGACCAGCGGCACCGACATGACGGTGCGGGTGTGGGACCTGGCGGCCGGCAAGCCGTCCGGGGAGCCGCTGCGCGGCTTCGAGGACAAGGTCGAGGCGATCGCCACCACGACCGTCGAGGGCCGGCCCACAGCCATCACCTGCACCGGCAGCGCCCTGGGCCTGGCGGAACCGACAGTGCAGGTCTGGGACCTGACAACCCGCCGCCCGATAGGCACGCCGCTGGCCGGCCACACCGAACCGGTCTGCGCGGTGGCCACAACCGTCCTGGACGGCCGCCCGATCGCGGTGACCGCCGGCAACGACGCGACGTTGCGCGTCTGGGACCTGACGACGCACCGCCCCCTCGGCACCCCGCTGACCGGCCACACGGACGCGATCTGGGCAGTGGCGACCACAGTCCTGGACGGCCGCACCGTCGCGGTGACCAGCAGCGACGACTCGACCCTGCGGGTGTGGGACCTGGCGGCGGGCACGGCGCTCGGCGCCCCGCTCACCGGCCACACCGCCGGCGTGGAGACGGTGACGACGACGCTGCTGGACGGCCGGCCGGTGGCGGTCTCGGGGAGCTGGGACCAGACGGTGCGCGTGTGGGACCTGGGTACCGGACGGCAGGTGGGGTCCGAGCTGATGTTCCCGGCACAGGTGCAGGCGCTGACGGCGACGCCGGACGGCCGGCTGCTGGTGGGGTACGACCGGGGCGTGGCGGCGCTTTCAGCGGGGTGAGACGCGCCCTTCACCTGTGGGAGTGCTGCGTTAGCCTCAAGGAGTGAACAACACAGCCACGCCGCCGGTCACCGCGCAGGACGTCACCCTGTCGGTCGCCCTGGCCGCCGATGCCCTGCTGACGGCGGTCGACCAGGACTGGCACGTCCCGGCCGGCACCCTGGGCTGGGACTGCTGGGAAACCGTCGAGCACATGGCCGACGACCTGTTCGCCTACGCCGCACAGCTCGGACCCCGCAAGCCGCCACAGGACAGGCACGTCCCGTTCGCCTGGCAGCGCACCCACGAAGGCGGCCCGGCGGTCACCACCTTCGCCGACCCCGAGGGCGGGAACGCCGGCCTCATCGAGATGTTCGAAGCCTGCGGCGCATTCCTGGCCGCACTGGTAGCGACATCACCGCCGGAGAAGCGAGCCCACCACGCCATGGGCCTGGCCGACCCCGAGGGCTTCGCCGCGATGGGCATCGTCGAGGTCGTGGTGCACACGCACGACGTGGCCGCCGGACTCGGCATCCCCTGGACCCCGCCGGAGGACCTCTGCGACAGAGTCCTGCACCGCCTGTTCCCCGAGGCGCCGACCGACACCGCCCGCTGGCCCACGCTGCTGTGGGCCACCGGACGCGGCGACATCCCCGGACACCCGCGGATCACCGGCCGCTGGCGGTGGTACGCGGCGCCGCGCGAGTCCTGACCGCGAGGGCCGCACGAGCAGCCGCCGCGTCCGGTACCCGCGCTCGCACCGCGGCCGGTACCTGCGCTCGCACCGCGGCCGGAATCTGCGCTCGCGCCGCATCCGGTTACCGTGCTCGCACCGTGGCCGAGCCCGCCGCCAGCGCCGCATCCGGAACCTGCGCTCGCACCGCATCCGGTTCCGGCACCCGCGCTCGCGCCGCATCCGGTACCCGCGCTCGCACCGCGGCCGGAACCTGCGCTCGCACCGCGGCCGGTAGCCGCGCTCGCACCGTGGCCGAGCCCGCCGCCAGTGCCGCAGCCCGCGCAGCCGTACTGTTCCCGCAGCCGTCTACAGCACTCGCCGCCACAGCCAGTCCTACAGCTCCGCCGCCGCCCCCGCCGCCGACCCCGCCGCCACAGCCCTCACCCCGTCGTAGGCGCCGGCAAAGGCCCCGGCCGCCGCACATCAGGCTCCAGATAGATCAGCCGCGCCTCCGGCACCGCGTCCCGGATCCGCCGCTCGGCCGCGTCGATCGCCTTCGCGACCTCCGCCGCCGTGTCGTCGTGCTGCACCGCGATCTTCATCGCGACCAGCAGTTCCTCCGGCCCCAGGTACATCGTGCGCAGGTGGATCACGTCCGTCACCGTGTCGCCGTCGACCGCCGCGGCGCGGATCGCCGCCACGTCGTGGCGTCCGGCACCCTCGCCGACCAGCAGGCTCTTCATCTCCACCGCCAGCACCACCGCGATGCACACCAGCAGCACGCCGATCGCCAGCGTGCCGACGCCGTCCCAGCGCCCGTTGCCGGTGGCCACCGCCATGCCGACGCCGAACAGCGCGAAGCACAGCCCCAGCAGCGCGCCGGAGTCCTCCAGCAGCACCACCGGCAGCTCCGGGGTGGTGGCGCGGCGGATGAAGCCGATCCAGCTGCTGCCCTCGCGCAGGTGGTTGGACTCGCGCACGGCCGTGCGGAAGGACATGCCCTCCATCACGATCGCGAACAGCAGCACCCCGACCGCCCAGTACCAGCTCTCGACCTTCTCCGGGTGCATGATCTTGTGCCAGCCCTCGTACAGGGCGAACAGCCCGCCGACGCTGAACAGCACCACCGAGACGATGAACGCGTACACGAACCGCTCGCGGCCGTACCCGAACGGATGCTCGGTGTCGGCCTTCTTGCGGGCCTGCTTGCCGCCGATCAGCAGCAGCACCTGGTTCCCGGAGTCGGCGACCGAGTGCACGCCCTCGGCGAGCATCGACGCCGAACCGGTGAAGGCGTAGGCCACGAACTTCGACACGGCGATCCCCATGTTGGCGGCCAACGCCGCCACAACCGCCTTGGTACTGCCTTCAGCGCTCATGCGCGCGACTCACCTGCTCCTTCGCGAATCCCCGGGCCCGAAAGGAAGCAGAGTAACAACGATCTACCCCGCGCGGGGCGGGGTACGGCCGTGCCCGGCGAACTCCCGGGCCAGGTCGGCACGGTCGGCATCGGTCATCCGGCGGTACCGGCCGGCCTCCCGCAAGTACACCGGATCCGGCGTACACCAGGCCTCTTCCACCAACGCGCGGACAAGGATCTTGTGCGTGGCCGTCCTCGGCATCGACGCCACGAGGCGCACATACCGCGGCCACCACAATTTCGGCAGCTCCGAATGGGAACCCAGGTACGCCTCCAACTCGGCCGGATCGAACGCCTCGAACCCGCCGGCACCGGCGCTCGGCTCCAGGGCGACCATCACCTGATCCCCCGCCGCGACATCCGGCACCCCGTACGCCGCCGCCGCGACCGCCCCCTCCCACTCCTCCACGGCCCGCGCGATCGGCCCGGACGCGAAGTTCTCCCCGCCGACCCGGATCCAGTCCCCCGACCGCCCGGCGAAGAAGAAGTTCCCCTCAGCGTCCCGATACGCCAGGTCACCGGACCAGAAGTGCCCGTCGCGCAGCTTGGCCTCGTCGGCCTCCCGGTGCTTGTAGTAGCCCTCGAACGCCCCGGCCCCGGCGAAGTTCACCATCTCCCCGACCTCACCGACCGCGCACTCGGCACCGGTCTCGGCATCGACGATCCGGACATCCCCGACCGGCACGCCGAGCGCCAACGGCGGCGTGGACGGCAGCCGGTAGAACGAGATCCCGCCCTCCGTCGAGCCGAACGCGTCGGTCACCGAACACCCGAAGCGCTTGGCGAAGCGCTGCACGTCAGCAGGCGCCGCCTCGTTGCCGAACACCTGACGCAGCGTGTTGTCACCGTCATCAGGCTGCTCGGGAGTGGCCAGGATGTAGGCGAGCGGCTTGCCGACGTAGTTCGCATACGTGGCACCGAAGCTCCGCACGTCCGGCAAGAAGCCCGAGGCGGAGAACCGACGGCGCAGAGCGAGCGTCGCCCCGGTCGCGACCGCCGGAACCCACGCGGCGATGACGGCGTTGCTGTGGAACAGCGGCATCGCGCAGTACAGGACGTCGTCCTTGGTGAGCCCACGCTGCACGGCCAGGCTGGAGCCCTGCGACGCGAGCTTGCCCTGCGAGCAGACCACGGCCTTCGGGGCCGACGTCGTGCCAGAGGTCAGGATGAGCATGAAAGGAAGCTCGGAGATGCCCGCCGCGTCTTCATCCCGGTTCTCATCCTGGTCCTCGTACTGGAGGTAGGAACAAGCGCTGAAACCGTTGTGCCGTAAGGAAGACCATTCTTCCGTCGAGTCGACGTCCACCACCGGGACACCGCAGTCGCGCACCATATCCGCGAACCCAGACTCGGTGACGATCAGCGCGCAGTCCGTGTGCCGCGCATCCCGCACGACCTCAGCCGCGCCACGCGTCGGATTCAGCCCGACCAGCGTGAACCCGCCGAGCGCCGCCGCGCCGAGCAGGTAGGAGAACTCCGGCACGTTCTCCATCAGCACCCCGACATGTCGACGCCCCCGCCCTGCCGCTGCCCGCGCACCCGCCGCCGGAAGCCGCTCGGCCAGCCACGCGGCGCGCGCCGCACTGTGCCGCACGTGCTCGTCCCAGGACACGCGCCGCACGTCGCCGTCCGGTCCGGCCCAGGTCAGCGCGGTGGCGTGGTCGCCGGCACGGGCGGTGAAGAGCTCGGCTACGGAGGTGCTCCAGCGTCCGGTCATGCGGCGCAGGGTAGGGACTGGCGCATGAGACTTCCAGGGTCATCGGCTTCGGCTGCACGGCAGGCATCGAGGCAGCAGATCCGGCACCGCCGCCGCATCGCCCCCACATCGGCACCACCCGAATCACCGAGCCGGCCGAGCGCACCAAGCGCCGCCGCCGAGGCCGCAACCCGCAACACCGAGGCCGCCGTCGAGGCCGCAAACCGCTACGCCCCGCAGCCCGCAACACCGAGGCCGCGATCGAGGTCGCAGCCCGCAACGCCCCGCAGCCCGCAACACCGAGGCCGCCATCGAGCTCGCAAGCGCCGCCGAGGTCGCACCCGGCAGCGCTGGTCCCGCCGCCCGCCGTGCCGCGAACACAACGCCGCGACCCACCGATCACACCCGCGTGGCCACCCGCACCAAATCAGCCACCGCACGCTGCCGACTCTCCGTCGGCCAAGCGATCACCGTGGTCACCGGCCCGGCGTCCACCACCGGCACCGCGACCAGATCCCGCCGCAGATCCACGGCAGCCGACTCCGGCACCACCACCGTGGCCCGGCCGAGCGCGATGAGCTGGAAGACCTGCCCGAGATTGTGCACCTCGGGCCCGGGCCCGTCCGGATAGCTCCCGTCCGGCCTGCACCAGCGCGCCATCGGCAGGCCCGGCAACCCGGCAAGCTCCGCCGACCGAACCTGCGCACGCCCGGCCAGCGGGTGCGACGTCGGCAGGACCGCCACCTGCGGCTCGGTGAACAACACCTCGGTGTCGAGCCCGTCGGCCGGATCGAAGGGCAGATGCAGCAACGCCACATCGGCCTGCCCGCTGAGCAGCAGCCGCTGATGCTGGTGCGCCTCGCACAGCAGCAGCTCCACCTCGGCAGCGCCGGGCTCCGCGCGGTAGGCGTCGAGCACCTTCGCCAGCAGATCCCCGGCCGTCCCGGTCTTGACCGCGAGCACGACCCGAGGACGCTTCTGCGCCGCCTCCTGCGTACGACGCTCAGCAGCAGCCACCGCACTGAGAATCGAGCGCGCCTCAGCCAGCAGCACGCCCCCGGCCTCGGTGAGCGCGACCTTCCGGCTGCTCCGCTCCAAGAGCGTGACGTCCAACCGCCGTTCGAGCTGAGCGATGGAGCGGGACAACGCCGGCTGCGCGATATCCAGCCGCTCGGCGGCCTTCCCGAAGTGCAGTTCCTCGGCGACGGCGACGAAGTACTGCAACTCGCGGATCTCCATGCGTCCACGGTAACCCTGTGGAGCCTGCACCGATGCCGCGCGGACATAGCTGCGGTGCCGAGTCGGTGTTGGTCCGCGCACGCGTTCGGACAAGACTTCCAGTCATGAGCGAGAAGACGATCGCGCTGGTCACCGGCGCGAACAAAGGCATCGGGTACGAGATCGCGGCAGGCTTGGGAGCGCTGGGCTGGAGCGTCGGCATCGGGGCCCGAGACGAGCAGCGCCGGGACGAGGCCGTGGCCAAGCTGCGCGCGGCTGGCGTCGACGCGTTCGGCGTGACGCTGGACGTGACCGACGACGAGAGCGTGGCCGCCGCGGCGCAACTGATCGAGGACCGCGCCGGACGCCTGGACGTGCTGGTCAACAACGCCGGCATCGCCGAGGGCTGGCCGGACGTCCCCACGGCCCTGAATCCGGAGGTCCTGCTGCGGATGGTCGACACCAACGTCGTCGGCGTCGTCCGGGTCACCAACGCGATGCTGCCGCTGCTGCGCCGCTCCGCGCACCCGCGCATCGTCAACCAGTCCAGCCACGTCGCCTCACTGACGTTCCAGACCACGCCGGGCATGAACCGGGGCGGCATCAGCGGCGGCTACACGCCGACGAAGACGTATCTGAACGCTGTCACGATCCAGTACGCCAAGGAGCTGGAGGGCTCCGGCATCCTGATCAACCTCGCGTGCCCCGGCTACGTGGCCACGGACCTGAACGGGTTCCAGGGCACGCTCACCCCGGCGCAGGGCGCGGCGGCCTCGATCCGGCTGGCGACGCTCCCGGACGACGGTCCCAGCGGCGGCCTGTTCGACGCCGACGGCGTGGTGCCCTGGTAGCCGCACCGAGCCGAGCCGAGCCACGGCGGGCCGTGCCATGCGATGCTCTGCCATGCCGTCGCCGTGCTATGCCATCCCGTGCTAACGCTAGTGCTAAGACGAGCGCCCGAAGTCGTTCCCCCGTAACGGATCTGTCGGACTGAGCCCCTAGATGACTGATGTGGGTTGGTGGCGGGGGTGTGGCGTGGTTAGTGGCCGTAGGCGGTGAGGGATCGTTTGTGATTGGCGCCGATGAGCCAGTTGTGCCAGATGGCGGCGTTGAGTGCGAGTAGGCGCTGCACGATGCGGGTGAACAGTCCGTCGGCCGGTGGGCTCCGGGCTGTTCGATCCCCAGCGGGTGCTTCAAGGACTGGTTGACCGACTCGATGCGCTGACGAAGCCAGGCCGGGTAGCACCTGGGGTCGGGCTCGTTGCCGTAGGCCGGGCGGATCAGGCGCAGGTGGCGCTGGGCGAGTTCGGCCTCCAATGCCCGGCTGCGCAGGCCTTGTCGGCCACGATCGTGGTGCCTGGCGGTGGGACGTTCGCCGGCCGGGTCATCATCATCGCCGTCGCCGCTGCCTCGCCGA
>NZ_JBGCCU010000041.1 GCF_041261445.1 Catenulispora sp. EB89 | reverse complement strand
TTCACGCGGCCCCCCTGCACCTCCGGCCCCCCCCCGCCCCCCCCCCCGCCGGGCCCGCCGGCACCGTCCGGCGCCCACGGCGCACCCTCCGCCACAGTCCCACCCTCCCCTTTCCTCCCCGGGAGCACGCGCCATGCGGCTGCGCAAGAAGACCAGAGAGCGGCTGTTCATCGCCTCGTTCCTCGCGGGGCCGCTCGCGGTCTATCTGACCTTCGTCATCTGGCCCTACATCGAGACCTTCGGCTACTCCCTGACGGAGTGGAGCGGCGTCGCGCCGCCGACCAAGACGGTCTGGTTCAAGAACTACGTGGACCTGTTCCACGACTCGATCTTCCTCAAGGCCCTGGGCCACAACATGATCATCCTGATCGTGTTCCCCACGGTCACCATCATCCTGGCGATGTTCTTCGCCTTCATGCTGAACGTCGGCGGACGCCGCGGCGGTCTCGGCGGCGTGAAGGGCATCCGAGGCTCGGCCTTCCTCCGGGTCATCTTCTTCTTCCCGCAGGTACTCTCGGTCGCGATCGTCGTGATCCTGTTCCAGGCCGCCTACGAGTCCAACAGCGTCGGCCTGTTCAACGCCATCGTCATCAAACTCGGGCTGACAGACGCGAACCACCCCTGGGAGTTCCTGAACTCCCCCACGTTCGTGCTCTGGTGCATCATGTTCATCCTGGTCTGGCAGTGGGTCGGCTTCTACCTGGTGCTGTTCTCGGCAGCGATGCAGCAAATCCCCCGGGACTACTACGAGGCGGCCCTGCTGGACGGCGCCGGACGCACCCAGACCTACTTCAAGGTCACGATGCCCCTGCTGTGGGACTCAGTGCAGACCGCCTGGGTCTACCTGGCAGTCGCCGCGATGGACGCCTTCGCCCTGGTGGCCACCCTGACCCCGGGCTCCAGCTTCGGCGGCGGCCCGGACGAGCACGGCGAGGTCCTGGCGACGTACCTGATGCGCAACTTCCAGGTACTGGGCAAGGCCGGGTACGCCTGCGCGATGGGCGTCGTCATCTTCTTCATCACCCTCATCCTTTCGCTCGTCGTCCTGCGCGCCACGCGCCGCGAGCGCCTCGAGTACTGAGCGCGGAGGAAAAGACGACATGGCAGCCGATATGACGCAGACCCCGCCAGCGAGCCCGGCATCGGGCACCCCGGGGACGCCGAGCGCAAAGCCCGGCAGCAGCGGCGCCGGCACGGAGCGCACCCGGCGCTTCGGCGAGTCCGGCGCGACCCTGAACGTGTTCGGCACCGGATTCATGGTCATCTGGGGGATCATGGTCGTTGGCCCGGTGCTGTGGGTGGTACTCGGAGCGTTCAAGAACACCAGCGAACTCAACGGCAGCGCATGGTCCTGGCCGCACCACTGGTCGTTCGACGCGTTCTCCCGCGCCTGGCACACCGGAATCAGCACGTATCTGAAGGACACGGTCATCGTGCTGGTGTTCTCGGTGTCCCTGACGATGCTGTTCGGCGCAATGGCGGCGTACGTACTGGCACGGTTCGAGTTCCGCGGCAACCGCTTCATCTACTACCTGTTCGTCAGCGGCGTGATGCTACCGGTGTACCTGGCGCTGGTGCCACTGTTCTTCCAGGTGAGCAAGCTCCACATGCTGAACACGTACCAGGGACTGATCCTGGTGTACGTCGCGTTCTCGATGCCGTTCACAGTGTTCTTCCTGCACGCGTTCTTCCGCACACTGCCCTCGGCCGTGTACGAGGCGGCGCTGATCGACGGCGCGTCACACACCCGGGCCTTCTTCCAGGTGATGCTCCCGATGGCCAAGCCAGGCCTGATCAGCGTGGGCATCTTCAACATCCTGGGCCAGTGGAACCAGTACCTGCTGCCGGTGGTGCTGATGCAGTCGCAGCACGGCGAGGCACCGCACTACATGCTGTCGCAGGGCCTGGTGTCGCTGATGGTGGCGCAGGGGTACAGCGGAGACTTCCCGGCGCTGTTCGCAGGGATGACGATCGCGATGCTGCCGGTGATGGCGGTGTACCTGTCCTTCCAACGGCAGGTGCAGGCGGGGTTGACGGCGGGGACGTTGAAGTAGGGGCTGGAGCTCGGGTGGTCGGCGGTGGCGAAGCCACCGCCGACTGCGGTTTTGGGCTTCGGTTGGTGACGGGGCAGCGCGGCCGGTGGTGTGGTGAGGGGGTCCGAAGGACCATGTGGGGTGTTGGTTCTGGGTCCCTCGCCGCGTCGGCGGGCGAAGCCAACCTGGCCGGGCCGGTGGTGTCAAGCCGGGCGCGACTGCACCACAGCAGCAGGGGTGCGGCTTGATACCGCCGGACCGGACTGGTTCCGTTTACGGCGACGACGCGGTGAGGGACCCAGAACCTCGGCGACCACAAGCAACACCGCCGGCAGGCAGCGCGGCGCAGGCAACAGCGTGATGGCAAGCCGAACAGTCGCGGGCCGCCGCCTGGAGGAGGTCGCGCGGGTCACCCCCTCGCTGTAGAGCGCCCGCCGGAGGCCTCGAGGTGCCCACCAAACGCGGCCGGCAGCCGCCCACATGACGTGTGCGCAGTGACTCGGACCTGTGCGTGGTCGTGGACGCGAAAACCGCCAGCCGCCAACGCACCGCCGCACAGACCTGAACCGGTGCGCGGTCGTGCCCACGAAAACCGGCGGCCGCCAGACCAAACGCGCGCAGCGACTCGGACCTGTGCCGGGTCGTGCCCGCGAAAACCACCAGCCGCCAAAGCACCGCAGCGCGAGTCGGACCATCGCGCGGTCATGTCCGCGAAAACCGCTGGCCGCCAGCGCAGCCCTGTTGTGCGGGTCGACGTGGCGGCATTTTGTTAGGACATTATCGCCCCTTATACGTAGATATAGCACGCACCACTGACACCGCCACCGCCGACCGCCAGCGCATTGCCACAAAGACCTGAACCACCGCGCGGTCGTGCACGCGAAAACCGCCAGCCGCCAGCGCAACCCCGCCCCGCACAACCGAACTGCGTCCCCCAGCGAGGTCACCAAACCTTAGGCGAAGCCGTAAAAATCGCCTGTAAAACCCACACCCCAACCGCACCCAGGCAGCTCAGTGGCCTGATGCACCAGCCCCCTCAGTGCCCCCGAAAAGCCTCCTCCAACCACCAAGAAGCCTGGTCCGCAGCCACCTTCGCATCAAGCAACAACGGCCGGTCCCGCGGTCCGGCCAGCCAAGGCGCCAGCACCTTCAAATCCGCCGGCGTACGAACGGTCGCCGCCTCGCACCCGAACCCCCGCGCGATCGCGGCGATGTCGGTGTCGGGGAAGGTGACGGTGCCCAGGTCGTCGCCGTGCGGTCCGAAGTGGTGGACCTCGGCCCCGTACGCCGCGTCGTTGTAGACCACGATCAGCAGCCCCAGCTGCTCGCGTACCGCCGTCTCCAGCTCCGTAATCGACATCAGCGCGCCGCCGTCTCCCAGCGCGGCGACCGTCAGGCGGTCCGGGCGTGCCAGCGCGGCCCCGATCGCCGTCGCGAGACCCAGGCCGATGGACTGGTACGCCTGTGTGAACACCAGCCCCTCGGCATCCGGCACGTCCAGATACATCACCGGATACCCCATGAAGTTCCCGGAGTCCACCGCCACCGTGCGCTCGGCGGGAATCAGAGCGTTGAGTTCCGCCGAAAGCATGCGCGGGTCGATCCGGTCAGCCGTGGAGCGGTCCGTGAACGGGATCAGCGGCCAGCGCCCCTCGGTCTGCACCAGGTCGGCGATCTCCTGCGACCGGTACCCGCGCTTGGCCGGCACCCGATCCGCGACCTGGCGCGCCGTATCAGCAGCATCGCCGATCACCCCCAGATCCACGCGCCGATGCCGCCCCAGCGCGTCCTGCTCCGTATCCACCTGCGCGACCTTGGCGTCGGGGGCGATGAGCGTGCCGTGGCGCAGCGTCCACATGTTCAGGCCGCAGCCCCAGCCGACGATGAGGTCCGCAGACCGGATCAGGTCCGCGGCCAGCGGTGTGGCGAAGCCGCCGCTGACGTCGAGGTCGAAGGCCTCGCCGCGGAACAGTCCGCGGGCCGCCGCCGATGTGGCCAGCAGCGCGCCGGCCCGCTCGGCCAGGGTGGCGATGGCCTCGCCGGCGTCCGCCAGCCGCGCGCCGCGCCCGGCGATGAACACCGGCCGGTCGGCCTCCTCCATCAGCGCGGCGAGGGCCGAGATGTCGTCCTCGCGCGGGTGCACCGTGCTCCCGCCGGCCAGCAGGCCGAAGCGATTGCCGGCCTCGACGCGCTGCTGCTGCACGTCCAGCGGCAGGTTGAGGATGACGGTCCGGCGCTCGGACTGTGCGGTGGCGACCGCGGTGAGCGTGTCGGCCCGTGCCGACCTGGCGCTGTTGACGCGGCGCGGCAGCGCGCCGACGGCCCGCGCGAGCGCGTTCTGGTCGACCCAGAAGTTCGACAGCCGCGACGTGGCCTCGGCGGCCAGCACGACCAGCGGCGTGCGACTCTTGGCCGCTTCGGCGATACCAGTCATGGCGTTGGTGAGCCCGGGCCCCTGGTGCACGGAGAGCACCCCGAGCCGGCCACTGGCGCGCGCGTAGGCGTCGGCCATCGTGGCCGCACCCCCCTCGTGCCGCGCGGCGACGAAGCGCGCGCCGGCACTGACCAGGGCGTTGGTGACGTGGAAGTTGCCGCTGCCGACCACGCCGAAGACCACATCGGCGCCGGCTTCGCGCAGGGTCTGGCCGACTTCGGAGGCGACGGTCTCTTCTGCGGACATGAGTCCTCCGATCGCTCGGGACGCGGCAGGTTCCTACCCGCCGCAGCACGCTTCACAACGAGAAGTGGGGATCCGGGCGGGGGCGCGCGACGGTGCGCGTACGCCGCTGGGGTGGCAGAACCGCGAAGCAAGGCCTCACCGACCGGCCGCATTACCGCCGACAAACCAGCAATAACTAGCAATAAACAGTAATAAACAGCAATAAACCAGCCCCGCGCCGGCCCCTCACGCCTCCCGCTCGACGAGCGCGAGCACGCGCGCCGGGCTGCCGGAGCCGCGCACGATCGGCAGCGGCGCCGCGATCAGCAGCGCCCCGCGCGTCGGCAGCCGGTCCAGATTGCGGAGCTGCGTCAGGCCGTACTTGCCGGCGCCGAGCATGTACGAGTGGCACGGGAACGGCGGGTCGAAGCTGTGCGCGGCGCCGGCGTCCGTGCCGACGGTCTCCACGCCGATACCTTGCAGCGGCGTCTGCTCCGCGAGCCACTTGGCGCACTCGGGCGAGATCCCCGGGGTGTGCGGCCCGGTCTCGTTCGCGTTGAGGAACGCGGCCTGGTCGGCGGCTCGGGCGTCCCAGCCGGTGCGGTAGAGGAGCCAGCCGCCGGCCGGCAGTGCTCCGTGCTTGGCCTCCCACTCCTGGACGTCCTCGATCTGCAGGAGGTGGTCGGGATCCTGGGCCGCGCTGTCGGAGGCGTCGAGGACCACCGCGGGGCCGATCAGGCGGCTCGGCGCCACCTGCGAGACGTCCTCGCCGTCGCGGCCGGTGATCCAGTGGACCGGGGCGTCGAAGTGGGTGCCGACGTGTTCGCCGGTGACGATGTCGTTCCAGTACCAGGCGGGGCCGCGCTCGTCGTAGTGGCTGATCTCGCGGAGCGAAAACGGGACCGTGTTGGCGAAGGGCTCGGGGAGTTGCAGGATCGGCGTCTCGTGCGACAGCGGCGCGGTGAGGTCGACCACCTCGATCGTCCCGGCGGCGACCGCCTCGGCCAGCTGGGCCAGCAGCGTCATACCGTGCACCGTACTCCCGGCACGGCGGCTCGTCAGCCGCGGCGGCGCGCTCTTTCCCCGCCCCGCGCGGATTCTGACGGATACTGAAGCGTATGAGCACAAGGCGGACGATTCTCCGGGGCGGCATCGCGGCACTGGGAGCGGCAGCGGTCACGGCCGCTTGTGACTCCTCGCACGGCAACGTCGGCGGCGCGGCGACGAGCACGCCGGCGACCGGGACGACCGGAGCGACCGGAGCGACCGGCACGGCGACGACGTCGGGCGCGACAACCGCGCCGCCATCGGGATCACCGTCGGGATCCGCGTCCGGACTGACATCGACACCATCGAGCACCGCATCGAGCTCGCCGCCGCCCACGTCATCCGCACCGTCCGCGAAACCAACCCCCGCCGCCCTCTGGACACCGGGCCCCGGCGAACTCGACCCGGACGTCAAAGCGGTCGCCGTCGAGCACATCACCGCCCAGCTGAACCGCCCCGACCTCCAGATCTTCGACGCGCAGTACGGAGGCCTGCTCGACACCTCCGCGAGCGTCCTGGTCGTCACCAGCGTCGCCACCTACGACGTCCGCCTCGTCCAGGCCAGCCCGCGCTGGCAGGTCACGCAGGTGAACCCCTCCGACCCCGGCCCGCCGACCGCGACCCCGAGCGCCGCCGCCCGGGCCCTGCTCGCCTCCTCGCGTGTGAGCCTGCCGCCGGCCGGGCTGGCCGACGTCCGCAGCGGCCAGGTGCACGACAGCGTCCTGACCGTGCTGCTCGAACTGGCCCAGGACCACGAGCTCACGGTCAGCATGGTGCGCTCCGGCCACCCCATCGACGTCTTCGGCACCACCCGGCCGTCCGACCATCCACGTGGACGGGCAGTTGACGTATGGCGAATTGACGGCAACGCTGTCGTGAACCCCGCCACTCCGACCGCACTCGTCGACAACCTGATGCGCCGGGCCGCAGCGCTCGGCTCCTACAACGTCGGCGGCCCCCGGCAGCTGTCGGGTCCGCAGTTCTTCAGCGACCGGACCCATCACGACCACGTGCACATGGGATTCACCACATGAACCGCATGACCCACCTGAGCCTCCTGACATCCCTGAAAGCCCAGGCCGACGCGCTCTCCGCCCTGAAGCCGGCGGTCCGCGACGACGCCCCCGACGCCGTGCACCAGATGCGCGTCGCGGCCCGCACCCTGCGCGCGAACCTGCGCACGTTCGAAGACGTGCTCCCCGGCGGCAAACGGCGCGCCGCCCTGATCGAGGAGCTGGGCTGGCTCGGGGACGCGCTGGGCCCGGCACGCGAGGCCGAAGTGCTGAAAGCCCAGGTCCTCGACCTCCTGGACCGGACGCCGCAGGAGTACGTCCTCGGCCCGGTGCGCACCCGCGTCGAGGCGGTCTTCGCCCTGGAACGGGAATCAGCCCTCGGACTCGTCACCGAAGCCATGGACTCCCCGCGCTATCGCAGGCTCCTGAAGCACCTCGATGCCTACTTCGCGGCGGTGCAGCCCGACAAGGACCCCGACCTCTCGCGCCTGCACCGCCGCGTCCGCACCAGAATGCAGCACGCGCTCCCGATGCCGCCGGGCGCCGACCGCGACATCGCGATGCACGAGGCCCGCAAGGTCGCGCGCCGGGCCCGCTACGCCGGCGAGGCGCTGGGTCTGACGACCAAGCCGATCAAGGCGCTGCAGGACGTGCTCGGCGACGAACACGACCGCGTGGTCACCGCCTCGGCGCTCACCGACCTGGCCGCCGGTGCGTACCAGGCCGGGGAGAACGCGTTCACCTACGGCGTGCTGCTCGGGCTCGTGCGCTGCGACTCGCGGGACTTCGACCGGAACGTGCGGAAGGCGTGGAAGGCGGCTCGGCCGAGTCTCGGCTAGCGCGCCGGCGATCCGACGACTACCCGCGAATATCCGCGCTCGACGATCTTCGGCAAACGCCGGGCGACGTGCACGGAACGTATCCGAGCCCTGACAGGTGAACCTTTACGAACGCGGCGGATGTACAGGGATTGCCCTGTAGCGAAGACCCGCATTCGGCGTCACAGTGACGGTGACCACCTTCCCCCACGACCTGGAGGTTCCATGACCCCCCAGCGCCGTCTCGGCCTGTCCTGGACGAAACGCCTCGCCGTGGCCGTCGCCGCCACCGCGTCCGCCGTCACCGTCACCGTCATCGCCAGCCCCGCCGCGAACGCGACGGTGTACAACTCCTGCACCATCTCCGGATGCTCGGACGCGGCCTCGGCGAACTCGACCTGGTCGTCCATGAACTACCCGAGCTCTCGTGGCTGGTACAACTGGCCCGACGGCGAGTGCAACTACGCCGGCGGCACCTACTACAACGACGACGGCCAGCTGCCCTCCGGCGACAGCTTCCAGGAGTTCGACGTCTACCCGCGTTCCTGCGGGGCCCACCGCGACGCGGTGCGGATCGTCGTGGACATGAACACCGGCGAGGTCTGGTACTCGCCGGACCACTACGCCGACTTCTACGCGCTGTCGTAGTCGCACTGTCTTGATCACGGCGATCACGGCGAGCACCGCGATCATCGCGAGCGCCACGATCGCCGCGTAGTCTGCGCCGCCGTCGGATTCCGGCGGCGGCGCAGTCTGTGCCGGACGGCCTCAGCCCGACGGCATCAACCGGCGCGTGACCCGGTTGAACAACTCCATCAGCGGCTCGCCGACCTCGCGGCCGAAGTCGGTCAGACCATAGGTGACCTGAGGCGGCGTCGTCGGCTCGACGTGCCGCCAGACCAGGCCGTCCTCGACGAGCGCGCGCAGCGACTGCGCGAGCATCTTCTCGCTGACGCCCTCGATCCCGTCGCGCAGTTCGTAGAACCGGAGATCCTTGTCCCGCAAGGAGATCAGCACCCAGATCCCCCACCGGCTGGTCGCGTGGTCGACCACGTCGCGCGCGGGGCAGTCGGTGTGAAACACGTCATACAACGGCCCGCTTCCGGCCGGTGTCAGCTGCGCGCCTCCCGTCATGTCATGAGCTTACCTCCAGGTATGTCCTTACCAAAAGTTAGCCAGCCTCCTACCGTTCGGAGCAGGCAAGACATTCGGACGAAGGAGCAGTTCATGATCGTGGTGACCGGTGCTACCGGAAACATAGGCCGTCCCCTGACGCAGGCGCTGGCCGAGGCCGGCGAGCAGGTGACGGCGGTGTCGCGGCACACCGCGGCGGTGCCGGAGGGCGTCCGCCACATCGTCGCCGACCTCGCCGAGCCGGCAAGTTTGGAGCCGGCGCTGGCGGGAGCGAAAGCCTTGTTCCTGCTGCTGTCCGGCGACCTGCACGCGCTGGGGGCCAACCCGGCGGACGTCATCAGCAAGGCCGCGGACAGCGGGGTGCGTCGCATCGTCCTGTTGTCCACGCTGGGGGTGGCGACCCGGCCCTTCGGCAGGACGCGGATCGCGATGCGCGAGCTGGAGGACACGCTGCGGGAGTCCGGTCTGGAATGGACCATCCTGCGGCCCGGCGGATTCGCCAGCAATGCCCTGTGGTTCGCCGAATCCGTGCGCACGCGGCAGCTCGTCGCCGCGCCCTTCGGCGACACCGGCGTGCCGCTCATCGACCCGGCGGACATCGCCGCGGTCGCCGCGGCCGCCCTAACCGAAGACCGGCACAACGGCGGCGTGTACGAGCTGACCGGGCCGGAAGTCATCACGCCGCGGCAGCAGGCCGAGGCCATCGCCGCGGCGCTCGGCACGCCGGTGCGCTTCCACGAGCTCACCCGCGCGGAGGCCAAGGCCGGGATGGAGCAGAGCATGCCGGGCGAGCTCGCCGACGACACCCTGGACATCCTCAGCTCCCCCACGCCGGCCGAGCTGCGCGTCAGCCCGGACGTCGAGAAGGTGCTGGGCCGCGCGCCGCGCTCGTTCGCGGAGTGGGTTCGGAGCAATATCGCCGCGTTCCGCTGAGGCGGCCGGGACGGAGCGGGCACGGATCGCGCACACACGCCTCCGGGTCTGGTAAAGCAGAGTTCTGCGACAACGGTCTCTCTGGAAACTCGGGATAGGAGAACTCATGTCCGTACCCCGCTCCACCGCTCGCGCCACTGTCCGCTCCGCGCCCTTCGCGCCCTCCGCCGCCTCCGCCCCCTTCGCCGGTGCGTTCGCCACCGCGCGCCCCAGCCGGCGCACCGCCCTGGCCGGCCTGACCGCGCTCGGCGTCGGCGCCGTCGTGCCGACGCTGTCGGCCGGGACGGCGCACGCCGCCGCCGCTTCCGCCGCCGGCGCGGGAACACTCGCGGCCGCCGGGCCGGTCCAGCTCAGCCTGCCCGCGCCGACCGGCCCGCACCGGGTCGGGAACGTCGCGCTGCACCTGGTCGACCAGTCCCGGCGCGATCCGTGGGTGCCGTCGCATCCGCTGCGCGAGCTGATGATCGGCATCTGGTACCCGGCGCACGACGTCGACGGCCACGGCGCCGTGCCCTGGCTGCCGGCCAACGCGTGGTCCGCGTACCTGCAGGACAGCGCGATCGCGCCGGGCTTGGTGTCCGTGCCGGCCACCCACGGCCACGACGGCGCTCCGGCCGAGCGCCGGGGCGGGCCACGTCCGGTGCTGCTGTTCTCGCCGGGCTCCGGCGGCGACCGCGACACCTGCACGACACTCACCGAGGAACTGGTCAGCCACGGCTACGTGGTCGTCACCATCGACCACACGCACGACAGCGCCGAGGTCGAGTTCCCCGACGGCCACGTCGAGCCGCGCACGATCCCGCCGGACTCCCTGCCGATCAACACCGAAGCCGTCTCGGTCCGCACCGCCGACGCGGTGTTCGTCCTCGACCAGCTGTGCGCCATCGCGGCGGGCCGCAACCCGGACGTCGACCACCGTCCGCTGCCGCACGGCCTGGCCGAGGCGCTGGACCTGTCCCGGGTGGGGATGTACGGGCACTCCATGGGCGGCGCCACATCGGCGTGGGCGATGCTCGACGACCGCCGGATCCGGGCCGGGATCAACCTCGACGGCTCGCTGTACGGCCCGGTCCTGAGCGCCGGGCTGGACCGGCCGTTCCTGTTCATGTGCTCGCAGCTGCACGATCTCAGCGACGACCCGAGCTGGGCCCAGACCTGGTCGCACCTGCGCGGCTGGCACAAGCTGCTGCGGTTGGCGAACGCCGCCCACAACTCGTACACCGACCTGCAGTCGCTGGTGCCGGAGGCCGCCGCCGCCATCGACTACCCGCCGAGCACGGTGCAGGAGCTGATCGGGACGGTGGATCCGACCCGGTCGGTGCTCGACGTGCGGACGTATGTGCGGGCTTACTTCGACCGGTTCGTTCGGGGGCACGACAACCATCTGCTCGACCGGCCGTCGCCCGCCTACCCCGAGATCGAGTTCTTGGCCTGAGCCGGTGGTCTGAGCCAATGGCCTGAGAGCGGGCATCGCGCATACCAACGGTGACCGCGCCCACGTTCGGCGGCGGCCTCGGTGCTCCGGCCGAGGCCGCCGCGGGTGTCGTGGGTGTCGTGGGTGTCGTGGGTGTCGTGGGTGTCGCGGTCGTCGCGGGCGTCCTCGGCACCATCGCAGGGCTCCGGCTCCGCGATCACCCACGGCCCCCGGTCAGAAACCGGCGCGGGTTGTCGACGAGCATCGTCGTGATCTGCTCCTCGGTGACGCCGGCGTGGCGCAGCGCCGGCAGGACCTGGTCGGGGATGTAGTGAAGTTCCAGTTCGGCGTGATCTGCTCGCGCACCCCCGGCGGGAACCAGTCGATGTGGCACGACGCGTCGTGCGAGAGCGTCAGCCGCCCGGCCAGGCCCTCGCCGACCAGCTTCACGAGGTTGGCGATGCGCTGCTCGCCGGGCAGGTACAGGTCCAGTCCGAGCCGGTCCATCCCGACGGGGGAGCCGCCGTCGATCAGGGCCCGGACATAGTCCAGGTCGTCGGTGTCCCCGCTGCGGTCCAGGACCAGCGCCGCCGGATCGACCCCCTCGCCGCGGAAGACGTCCTGGGCGACCAGTCCGGTGCGGTGCGCGGCGCTGGTGTGCACCACGATCGGCGCCCCGGTGCGCAGGTGCGCCTTGGCCACGGCCCGCATCACGCGCTCCACGCCCGGCGTCAGCGACTTCTCGATCGCGCACTTCAGGACCGCCGCGCGCACGCCGGTGTCGGCGATGCCCTCGGTGAGGTCGCGGACGAACAGCGCGACCATCGGCTCCTCGCCGCCGAGCAGCGTGCCCGGGCCGCGCTAGCGGAACAGCAGCGGGACGTCGGCGAGCGTGTACAGCCCGGTGGCCACCACGATATTGAGGTCCACCCGCTCGTTCACGCGCGCCACCCGCGCCACGTCGCGGCCCAGGCCGACCACGGTCGGGTCCACGACGGTCGACACCCCGCGCGCCGCGAGGGCGTTCAGCTTGGTCACCGCCTCCGCGACGACCGTTTCCTCGTCCCACATCTCCGGGTAGTTCCGGCGCATCTCCTTGTCCAGGACGAAGATGTGCTCGTGCATCAGCACCGTGCCGAGCCGGTCGGCCGCGACCGGTCCGCGGACGGTCTGGACTGTGGTTGTCGCTGTGGTCGTTTCCACGCTGGTGGTCATGTCCGAGCTCCTGGCCCTCCGGCCCCCCGGCCCTCACGCCCTCAGGCGCCCGGGGCCTTCTGGGTCAGCGCGTACAGGTCCGGGGTCGCGGGACCGTCCAGCGGCACCGGGTGGACGAGTCGCAGCTGGCTGACCCGGCCGCCGTCCAGGCTCATGATCCACGCCAACGCCGCCGGCCAGTGCTCGGGATCGTCGGTCGGAATGATCATGTCCATCTCCCACACCGCCACCGACCGCCCGGCGGCCACATTCACCGGCCGCTGGCGCACCCCGGCGGCCAGCGAGACGTCCATGGCGTCCCGGATGAGCGCGCCGTCGCCGATCCTGGTCCAGTCGCGCATCGCGAGGCGGTCCAGCACGTCCTCCGGGCTGGCGCCGACGCCGACGCCTCCGCCGGCCCGGCCCTCCCACCGCGGCCGGGGCACCACGGCGTACGGCTCGACCTCCGCGCGGCGCGCTTCATGTCCCGACACCGGTTCCGCACGATCATCCGCAGCCAGGCACCGACGGCCGCCGGGTCCCGGACGTCGCCGATCCCGCGCAGCGCGATCGACGCGGCGTCCTGCACCGCGTCGTCCGCGTCCGGACCGGGCCCGAGGATGCTCAACGCGACCGCGCGCATCCCCGCCCGGTGCTGCTCCAGCAGCAGGCCGAGGGCCGCGACCTCCCCGGACTGTGCGGCGCGGGTGAGCGCCACGTCGTCTCCGACCGCGTCCCCACCCGGATGTGCCGTCATCGCCGCTCCTGTCCGCCGAGGTTCCGACCACCGTGATGGCGCCGCGCCTAGGGGGACAGTCTTCGCGCGGTACGCGTTGATTACCGGTGACGCGGTGAGGGTGCTGTCGGTGAGAGCCAGCACGTTTGACGATAAGAGGTTTTCCACGGCCCTCCTCAGGGTGGGCTGAACTATGCGGACGGAAAGGATCTCCGCACAGGTGGAGGTGGTGCGACCACACCCGAGGCCGAGGCTGCACGCCTTGAGCTCCTTCCTCATAGGCGGAGGTGGAGCGTACGCGTAGATGGAACTTACCGAGCTGGCGGCGACGAACCGGACCGCCGAGCACATCGCCGCATTGCCGATGACGTCACTGGACAAAGACGGCCGCACCGCGGACGCCCTGGCCGTCTACTGCGAAATCCGCAAACAGCTGCAGGAACACACCGGCACCGAGCCCCGCCCGGAACTGCCGAAGTCCGGCAAAACCCACGGCACCGATAGACGCTGTGGAAGCCGGACCCGACTTCGTCGCCGGACGCAAGAGCGATCTCGAGATCCTCATCACAACTGCCACCTCCGACCTGCGCACGGCAGGGCGAGCGGCGCGGTTCGCCCGCGACGGGCTGGCCGGCTAGTTGGTCGTCTCGGCGCTGAGGATCGCATGGCCGACGACGGAGTCGGCCTGCCTGCTGTGGGCGCTGCCGATCTTTGACCGGCCAGCAGAGACCCGGTACTTGGACGGCACCCGCGTACCCGCGCTATCGGCAAGAGACCTAGCCAGCGCCGTTACTGCCGCTCTTGACGCAGCCAAGTCGGATTCGAGGCCTTCCACGTCGTCGACGACGGCTCTGGCCGGTGCTTGAGCCTTGCCAAGTCCGCGCATGAGCTCGGTTGGCGCCCGCAGCGACGTGAGAGTCGCCGGCCCCCGGAACGCCCGTGATCCGGGAATAGACAGCCCGCACAGTCGGCCGCCAGGCGGTTCGGCTGCCTGACGCTGCATGGTGTAATAGCCTGCCTCGGACTCAGAGCTGACGGCAGTAAGGCTAATACCTGGCAAAGGGAATCAGCCGCCAGCTACCCTCAAGTACTGCTGGCGCTACCCCGGCGCGCCGAGCCACTTTCGGATGAAATACGGCGACACACCGATCCACACCCAACGACTTCAGAACTGAGGTTGAGACAATGGGCACCGACGACCGACGACCGACGACCGACGACCGATCTGATCCGGATCCGGTACGGCTGGCTTCCGCCGATCTCAACTGGACGAAGGCAACTGCCAGCAACGGAACCGGCGGAAACTGCCTAGAGGTCGCACAGTTGCCGAATCACCACGTCGCGGTGCGCGACAGTAAGCACCCTGAACAGCAGTACCTGATATTCACCCAGCCCGAGTTCAGCGCCTTCGTCGATGGCGCCAAGGCCGGCGAGTTCGACACGTTCACCAGGAGACTGTGATCTCCACGTAGAGACCGGGGGACCGATGACGCGCGGGAACGAAGAGAGCGACCCGGTCCCTCGACCAGACGAATCCACGCACTCGAGAATCACGGACGCGTACGGGAATGTCGTTCAGGCCCGGGACGTCTCCGGCGGGGTCCATTTCCACGTACCGACGGCCCCCGGCCCTCGCCCCCAGCAGCTGCCTGCCGACGTCCGCGGGTTCGTCAACCGAACCAAAGAACTGGCACTCCTGCACGCTGCCGTCGGCGATCCAGCACACGCCGACTTCAGAACACCAGGAGTACTCCTGGTCGCAGGAACAGCCGGAGTCGGCAAAACATCGGTCGCCGTCCACTGGTCTCACCTGATCCGTGAGCACTTTCCCGACGGGCAGCTCTACGTCAACCTGCGTGGCTATGACGCGGGCGAACCCGTCACTGCGCGCGAGGTACTCGAGCGATTCCTGCGTGCGTTGCACGTCGCACCAGACCGAATGCCCCCCACTGAGGAGGAACGCGCGGAGCTCTATCGAACGCTGGTCGCCGAACAAAGGATGCTGGTCGTCCTTGATAACGCTGCAACGGCCGAGCAGGTACGTCCCCTACTGCCAGGAACGGATAGATGCCTGGTCCTGATCACGAGCCGAAACCGAATGTCGGGTCTGGCGGCCCGGGACGGTGCGCGCCGTATCAGCCTGGACACTCTGTCGCGAGAAGCCTCTGTCGCGCTGATTCGCAAGGCCAACGAAGGTCATCGGATGGGAGACCGGGAAGACGACCTCGCTGAACTGGCGCAGCTGTGCGCGTTCCTTCCACTCGCACTGCGCATCGCCGCGGAACGCGCGGCGTCACGGCCGCACATGCCTCTTCGAGAACTGATCCATGACCTGCGCGATGAATCCAGCTTGTGGGATGCCCTGTCCACTGATGAGGGCAGTCAGGCAGACGCGGTGCGGACAGTATTCGCGTGGTCTTATCGCGCACTCACTCCTGAGGCCGCGCTCATGTTCCGTCTGCTTGGGCTGCATCCAGGGCCCGAGTTCAGCCTTCACGCTGCGGCCGCCCTGGCCGGCCTCACCCCAGTCGAGGCACGCCGGCGCCTGAATGCGTTGGTCGGGGCTCATTTGCTGGAGGAGATCGAATACGACCGGTACCAGTTTCACGACTTGCTGCGCGCGTATGCGATGGACCAGGCTCGCGACGATGAATCTGAGGACGAGCGGAGATCGTCTGTCGAGCGTTTACTCACCTGGTATCTGCGGACGGCCGCGACTGCAGAACCCCGTGACCGCCTGGCTCCGATCGACATTGGACCAGACAGCTTGACCAGTGCCATTCCAACCCTGGATACGCCCGATGCCACGGCAAAGTGGTACCACGCCGAGCGCACGAATCTGCTGTTGGCCACCGAAGTCGCTGCTTCCGCGGGTCTGGACCGTATTGCGTGGCAGATTCCCGCTGTCGTTCAGGAGATCTCCCCAGCCTTCGATCCCATCGACACCTGGACCGCCGCCAAAGAACGGGGTCTTGAAGCCGCCAGGCGGCTCGGCGACCGTTACGGCGAAGCGGTGTTGCTCAATGCTCTGGCTATCGGCGACCGCTATGCCGGGCGCCTCGACCGGGCGCGTGAACGATACGTCGCGTCAGCCGATGCGTTCGCCGAGTCCGGGTCGCCACTCGGTGAGGTCTTCGCCCTCAACGGGATGGGCCTGGCGTGTCTGCAGGTTCGAGATCTGGATTCCGCCGAGACCCACCTAACCCGCGGCTTATCGGCAGCCCGCCGCTTGGAAGATCGCTACCCTACGGGTCTATGTCTCATGAATCTAGGCTGGGCGTGGCTGGAGTTGGGGGTATGGTCACGGGCAGATGAGCTGCTCAGCGAAAGCCTCGACATCATGCGCCAGCTCGGACAACGAAGCAACGAGGCGGCCGTTCTCAATTTGATGTCCCGCGTGCGGCTGGCCTCTGGTCGAACGGCCGATGCACACACCAAAATCGCTGAATCGTTGGCCATCAGCGCGGAGCTCGGCGAACGTGCTGCGCAGGCGTTCGGGCTGATCCAACAGGCCAGGATCGCACTGGCCAGAGGCGACCGGGCCGAGTGCCTGGCGGCGAGTCACAGCGCCGCGACGATGTTCCGCCGACTGGGCCATCGTGATCAAGAGGCTGTGGCGTGGGCACTAACTGGTCGCTCCTACATCGGCTCCGGACGCGCCGAAGACGCGATCCCGTACCTACGCCAATCCACAGCCGTACTCGAGGAACTCGACAGCCACTGGTTCCACGCCGACGCTCTTCTGGCTTTGGCGACCGCCCAAGAAGACATGGGCGAGATCGAAGCAGCTCACGAAAATCGCCGGAAGGCATCCGCCATTCTGGCCCGCTTCCATGACCCCGTCGCTAATGCGCTACGCGCCCAAGCTGAAGGCTGACCGGCACAATCATGACATTCGCCTCGCGGTAGCCACGCCGCTATTCTCTGTGAACGCAGCAAGTCCCCCAGGAGAAACCCTTTTGCAGCGCCTCTCGTATTCTTGACCGATGGTCGGTGAACTCGGGATTGACGTAACGGCCAAGGACCAACACCACCACTCGGGCTGCCCCAGCAGCCTTGAGAACGCTCGATGCACACTGGGCATGCGCTCCGGTAGTCCAGGTGTCGTCTACGAGCAGCACCGACTTCCCGCTTAGACTCTCCAGCGTACGATAGCGGTTTGGTACGCACTCGTGGTCGCGGATAGCGATCCCCGTCGGTTCCAGTAGATCAGCGTAACGATCTCTGGTCGGCGCGACGACAGTTGCCACAATCCGGCGCAACGGATGCTCCCCACGCCGACCGCTGGCGCTTGGCACAATTGTGACCATATCAAAGGTCTGTGAATCAATGAGAGCTGCGTCAGCAAGGCAGGATTCGTGTTCAGCCAGGAAGCGCCAGCAGACACATGCCAGCCTGGTCGCGACTGCTTCAGCCGAATCCCGAAGGTGGGGATGCTTGTATTGGCGAAGCTCACGCGCAAGCTGCCGGCCTTTGACCGACAGACTGATCGGGGTGACGAGATCAGCGGTACCGGCGCCGAGCAGCCTCTGGTTACGCCGGCAGGGCGAGCACGGCGAATTGCCATAGACCCAAGTCCGACACACCGGACAGACGCCAGGAGCTGAGGACCCGGGGCGAATGAGAACGTCGTGGGAGTACTGTTCGCTGACCTCTCGTACTGCCAGCATTCAGCCAGCACCTCTCAACCCCAACTCAACAGCACCGTCCTACCTGAAGGAATCCCTCGCATGCCGCCATCCGCGGCCCGAATACTCTCGCTCGTTCGTAATCCAGGAACGACAGTGAGCGAGACAAATATCAGCCCCGCACTTGGACGCGAGTCGCAGAACCGCCATCAACACAGGATAGCTACCCATATCCATGTTTTGGAGCGGAAGAGCCCATTCAGTCAGCAAGAGGTTCAGCGCGAGCCCGTCGCCCACTCGCGGATCCACAGCATCAATCAGCGCTTGCGGAACACGCTTTCGGACCGAGTACCAGTGGCTTACACCGCTCCCGACGACCGCCGCAGTTGCACGTCAACACCGCACGGACTTGCGGGCAGCGGCAGGGTCTGCGAGAAACCGTGAGCACACCATGGCCGTCCGACCTACCAACGACAGCAGCGCTCACCCAGCGCAGCCGATCAGTTGCCGAAGGGGTGGCTTTCGCAGCATACTGGCACCGTTTGAACGATGATCGGGGCTTGGAAGGTGCTACTAGGCATACTTACGACTACCCCCAGTAGCCCCGTCCTGCCAGGGCGGACAGACCGACGGTCGACGCACGAGACTTTCACGGAGGGACCAATGGACCCGATCATCACGGTACCCATGCTAGTTAGCGCGTTGACGAAAGCCTTGGATTCAGCCGCGGGAGAAGCCGGAAAGAAGGCCTGGTCTGCACTCTCGACTCTGCTGACGAAGCATCGGCGCCAAACCCCAAACGAAGCCGACGCTGCAGCCGCCCCGCTGCTGCGCCCCGACCCCAGGGACATCGAGCCCTTCGCACAACATCTGGCTACGCTCGCCGTGGCCGACCCCGCTCTCGCCCAGAGCCTGCATGACTGGGCAGCGGAGACGGCAAGAACCTTCGGCAGCTCCGAAAACACGGTCAACACGCTCTCAGGTACCGTTCACGGAAACGTCGTCCAGGCCGGGAACATCTCCGGTTCGGTCAGCTTCAGCTGAGCCCTCAGCAGACGGGGGACGGTTGTGCGAGACGAACCCAGGGAAGATCGAACCGCGAGCCAGAGATCTGAGTTGTCGGGCAACGCCCGTGACGTCGTGCAAGCCCGCGACATCAACGGCGGTGTTCACTTCCACAGCGCCTCCGGAGTGCCCCTGCCCACACCACGGCAACTGCCCCACGATGTCCACGGCTTCGTGAACCGTGTCACCGACCTAGAGTCCCTGAGCAACTTCCTGATTGCCGCCCAGCCCGGTGGCCCGGGCAGCAAAGTCGTCTTGATCGCCGGAACGGCCGGCGTGGGCAAAAGCTCGCTAGCTGTGCACTGGGCCCACCGAGTCCGGAATCAATTTCCTGACGGCCAACTGCACGTCGATCTCCATGGCTACGGGCCCGGGGCACGCGTGGAACCGGCTCAAGCCCTCTTGCGGTTCCTCGAAGCCCTAGGAGTGCCCGCTGATTCCATCCCGGATGATCTGGAATCCCGATCAGTTCTGTACCGATCCCTGCTGGCCGAACGACGGATGCTGGTCCTACTCGACAACGCCGGCTCGGCCGAGCAGGCCAGACCATTGATACCAGCCGCGGAAGGCTGCATCGTAGTAGTGACTTCGCGTAGCCAGCTGTCAGGCCTCGTCGCCAGGGACGGCGCTGTCAGGATCGCCGTCCACACCTTCGGTGACGCCGAGGCTGTCCAGCTACTCAGATCCACCATCGACAGCTACCGCGGCGGCAACGACAACGAAGACGATGTCGCCGAACTCGCGCGGCTATGTGCTCGCCTTCCACTGGCACTGCGCATCGCGGCGGAGAGGGCCGCCGCCCGGCCCATGATGGCGCTGGCAGATCTCATCGAAGATCTGCGAGACGAGTCTTCACTTTGGGACGCTTTGTCCGCCGAAGACGCCGCCGAAGCCGACGCGGTACGAACCGTGTTCGCCTGGTCGTACCGAGCCCTGCCTGAGCCAGCAGCCCGAATGTTCCGGCTCATCGGCCTGCACCCAGGGGCCGACTTCCCAACTGGGGCCGCCGCCGCGCTGGCCGGCCTGCCACGACGTCGGGCGGCCCGGCTCCTGGACGACCTTGTCGGCGCGCACCTGATCGAGCAGCTTGCCTCCGACCGATACCGACTACACGACCTGCTGCGCGCCTACGCCTCGGACCAAGTCCGAACCGATGAGTCATCCTCCGACCGCACCGACGCTTTGGCCCGCATGCTCGACTGGTATCTGCAATCGGCGGCGCACGTCCGGCAGGTGGCCCCCTACGAGCAGGCCTCGCACCACGCCCGCCTGGACCAGCCCCGCCCCGAGGTCGAGCCGCAGCGATTCAACAACTACACCACCGCGATCGAATGGTTCCGGAGCGAGCGGCACAATCTGATCGCAGTCGTCCGGGCAGCCGCCGAAGTCGGCCTGGATCGGCCGGCCTGGCAGATCCCGGCAGCATTGAGCTTCGTGTACGCTCACAACGGCTACTTCGACGACTGGTTCACGATCGGTCGCATGGGATTGGACGCTGCGACTCGCGAGGGTTCGCTGGATGGACAGGCCGCGCTGCTCGCGTCACTGGGCATGGCATGCCGACAGTCCCAGCGCCTCGACGAAGCATCAGAGTATTACCACGCAGCTCTAGATATCCACCAGAGCCGAGCAGATCACCTTGGTGAAGCGTGGGTCCTGAACCTCCTGGGCTACCTTCACCTCCAGGCCGGGCGCCTGACTGCGTCCACGGACACGTTCCAGCAGTCGCTGAATCTCTGTCGGCGAAGCGGTTTTGACCAGCTGTGCGGCTACCCGGCCGAAGGGCTGGGGCGTGTCCGCCTGGCCGCCCACAACGCTGAAGAAGCAGTCACTTACTTCCGGGAAGCCTTGGCCATCCATAGGGCCGCGAACGAACAGACCGGGCAGTTCAGTGTCCTGATCATTACAGCCGAAGCCCTACTCGCCCTGAGGCGAACCGAGGAAGCAAGCGATTGCATCTCAGATGCGCTCTCAGTCGCCGAGACGCTCGAAAACCGCCACTTCGAAAGCTTGGCGCTTGTGGTACAAGGCCACGTGCTAAGGGCCACGGGGCGGCCATCGGACGCACTGAGCGCCTATCAACAAGCCGGCGCGATCCAACGCATGCTCGGCGACCGCGCCGGCGAGCTAGTCACCATAGGTGCCATCGCTGTTGTCTATCGTGACCTGGGCCGAACCGACGAGGCCTCAGACTTCGAGCTGTGGGCGACGAACCTCAGACGCAGCCTAGGCATCGCCGCAACGACAACAGCTAACCCACGATGAAACCCACGCCCCCAGGACCGCATCAACCACATATGTATTCAACGGCCACTATGGCGCCACCTGGCGCGCTAAGACACCTTCGAGTGAAAGACAGACACGATGACAGCAGCAGCATCACTTCCTGGCGACGATGACAAAATAAAATCGGCTGGGACGAGCGGACGAGCGGACGAGCGGACGAGCGTGGCGGAAGGCTTCTGCCAGCGGCAGCTCCGGGTCCTGCGTGGAAGTAGCATGGCTACCCGACGGGGGTAGAGCAGTCCGGGACAGCAAGGATCCCAGCGGCCCGCACCTTAAGTTCACTGCCCGTGAATGGGCTGCATTCATCGACGGCGTCAGCAAGGGAGAGTTCGAAGACGAGCTCTAATCAACTCGCCGGTCGAGACTCACGATGGAGGTTGCCCCAGAATGCCGGTTCTGGATTCGCCGATTCGAGCCGGATCTGCACAGCAACCACAGCAAACAGCGCACCACTACCACCAGCGCGATCTGACGGCACCGACGGCAGTGCTCGGCCGGCGCGGCGGATCTTCCCATTGACACGGTAGACGCGCCTGCCAACGCCAGGCTTGCTCGGGTCCGTCCAGGTCACGGGCGGAACAGCACGCCAAACACAGACGACCAGTCAACCAGTCTCAGGCGAGGGCGCGTTGCGGTCGGGCATGAGCGCCGTGCTGGCCGCCTGTGCGGCACGATGCGGTACGGTGCGGGGCAGCGGGATCCGGAGTATGCGATCCGCAACGCTGAGTCTTGGATGGCGTTGCCCACCGATACTGGAGTACGGAGGGCGACGCTGGTCTCGACGTTGTCATGAGACTGGGACCACTACCGCGGTGAGGGCCAGCCCGTTGTGCACTCGCCAGCGGCCCCGCATCGCCGTCAGCGGGGCGGCGCCGATCACCGGTCCGATCACGTGCAACTGCGCGGCGAACGTGCCGTCGGACGGATCGAAGCGTAGCGTTGCGTCCTCGAAACCGAGCCAACACCGGGCTACCGGGAACCACGCCTTGTAGACCGATTCTTTAGCGCTGAACAGCAAACGGTCCCAGTGGATAGTCGGTTCCTGGCGTGTCAGGGATGCGAGGTGTGAGAGTTCCTCGGGGTTTGTGATCGTGTCGAGCACGCCGTCCGGCAGTGCCAGATGAGGCTCGGCGTCGATGCCGAGTGACGTCACCGCCTCGCTCGCCCGCACGACCGCGGCGGCGCGATAGCCATCGCAGTGTGTCAGGGCCCCCACTATGCCGGCTGGCCAAAGTGGCTCGCGTTTTGAGCCGTTCAGGATCGCCGTCGGTGGTAGACCGAGTTCGCCCAACGCCAGGCGTGCGCAGTAGCGGACTGTGGTGTATTCGCGACGGCGCTTGTCTACGGCGCGCGCGATCGCCTCGGTTTCGGCGGGGAGGAGAACCGCCTCCGGCGGATCGCCGAAAGCTTCGGCGACGGCGACGCTGGGCGGCAGAAGGGTTTTCAAGACAGTGACCTCGGCAGGTTTAAAGGATCAATCGTGGCGTGAAGGCGTCTCGGTGGCTCCACTCCCGCGGGTAGCCCAGGGAGACTTCCTCGAAGCGAACGCCGTCGTAGTGCGTGGTGCGTGGAATGTGCAGATGCCCGTAGACAGCCACGATGGCCCGAAACCGGGTGTGCCAGTCGGCGGTGTGTACGGTGCCGCACCACTGCGCGAACTCCGGGTATCTCAGGACCTGGGTGGGCTGGCGTACGAGAGGGAAGTGGCTGATCAGCACGGTCTTCGCCGTCGGATCCAGCTCCGACAGGCGCCTCTCGGTGTAGGCGAGGCGGGCTTCGCACCAGGCCTGCCGCGTCGGGTGCGGGTCGGGGTGCAGGAGGAACTCGTCGGTGCAGACGACGCCGGTTTCGTGCGCGAGGGCGAGGCCTTCTTCGACGGAACTGGTGCCGGGCGGATGGAATGAGTAGTCGTAGAGAACGAACAGGGGCGCCACCACGACGGGCCCGTCCGGGCCGGCCCACACGGGATACGGGTCTTCCGGTGTGTCGATCCCCAGTCGTCGGCATATTCGCACCAGATGCTGGTAGCGCTCCTCGCCGCGCAGTCGCACCGGATCCGAAACGTGGGTCCACAGCTCGTGGTTGCCGGGTGTCCAGATGACCCGGGTGAACCGCGTCGCCAGCTTGGCCATCGTCGCCTCGAAGTCGGCCGTGATCTCGGCGACGTCGCCAGCGACCAGCAGCCAGTCTTGGGGGTTCTCGGGACGTAGCGCTTCGACGACGGCACGGTTGCCGGCCACCGCGACGTGCAGGTCGCTGACGGCCAGCAGATGCCCGCCGCGCCAGGTGGCATCCGGCCTCGGCAGCGGCATTTCAGTGGTGTGCATACCGTCCCCTCACGAATATCGTCGCCCTGGATCCACCACTGGAATGCAGGCCCCCACCCGCAGCGATGCCTTTACGAGCCCCAAACGTCACCGATCCGACGCCGGCCGACGATCTCGACGCGCTCCGTCGAGCGATCGATCGCGCGGGCGGCGCCGAGGCAGAGGCGCGACCGCACTGGAGCGCCACCCGGAAACGCAGAACCCGCGATCCGACGCCTGACGCGGACTACGCGCTTTTCAGCTGCGCGGTGCGGGTCGCGGCACCCTCCATCAACAGGGTGGCGATGGCTTCGACCGTGCGGGCGCGCCAGTCCTCCAGCTGTGTGCCGGCGACCACCTGGTTGAAGGCACCCATCGCGGGGCCGCAGTGGATCAGGAAGTCAACTTTGGACAGCTCGTCGCCGGTCACCGCGAGCCGGAAGCAGCGCTCGACATAGCCTCGCAGGACCGCCGTCAGCTCGGTTGTCGCGGGCAGTTCGCCACCGAGATACCGCTCGACGACCCGGGACCGAGTGGCACCGTCCAGCTCGGCCAGGGAGCCGTACTGACGCGAAAGCTCGTGCAGGCGGGTCGCGCGGGCCGGGAAGAACAACCCACGCTTGAGGTAGCGGGCCTGCACGCCGAGTTCGAGCTGCTCGCCCCATGGCGCGGCGTCCACGTCGTATTCCTGAGCCTGCGCCAGCAGGTCCTTCACCGCCGGGCTGGTCGCCGCCTCGACCGAGCACTGGTTGACCGACCCCGTCAGGATGAACTCGGCGCCGAGCAGGAACGCCGCCGCCGCGGCCTCGGGCGTGCCGATGCCGCCGGCGCAGCCCACGTGGACCCGAGGGCCGCTCACCGCGGCGGCGTCGCGGAGCCGGATCACCGACGGGAGCAGGGTCAGCAGATCGGCGGTGCCTTCGAGCCACCCGCCGACGGCCTCGACGCACAGGTCGTCGGCCATCGGCCGGCCGCGTGCCGCGCGCGCCTCCTGCTCGGTCACCTCGCCGGACGCCAGGAGGCGTTCGACCAGGCGCTGCGGTGGAGGAGCCAGGAACTGGGCGGCGACGTCGGTGCGGGACACCTTGGCGATGATTCGTCCGCCCTTGAGTCGGAACCGGACCAGGGCGGGCGTGATCAGGGGGAAGCCCGATGCCTCGATGAGCTCGACGCCGTGCCGCAGCAGGAGGTCGACCAGCGCGGACTCCGCCTCGGGGGCGCCGTGTCGGTAGAGCAGGTTGGCGCCGAACGCGCCGCCGAGGCCGAGGTCTGCGACCAGGGTCCGCAGGTGGTCGGCCACCTCGGCCACGCTGAGGCCCCCGGTACCGAGGAAGCCGAGCAGGCCGCTCTTCGCCGCGGCCCCGAGGAGTTCGAGGCCTGAGACGCCTCCGTACATGCCGCCGAGCAGGTAGGCGTGGCGCAGCCCGTACCGTTCCCGGAAGCTCGCGGCGCCCAGGGTCTCGGCGGTCGGGCGGACCGGCTCGGCCGCGGTTCGGGCAGGGGCCGGCATCTCCAGCGGCTGGGCGTTCTCGCGGATCTTGCCGACCAGCTTGGTGAGCACCTGGCCCGGCCCCAGTTCGACGAACTCGAACTCGCCGAGGCCCATCAGCCTGCGCACCATGTCGGTCCACCGGACCGGCGCGGCGATCTGCGCGGTCAGCGTGGCTTTCAGGTTCTCCGCCGTGTAGGGCAGCGCGGTCACGTTGGCCAGCACCGGAATCGTCGGCGGTCGCAGCGTGAACTCGTCGAGGAAACGGCCGAACTCGGCCGCCGCGTCGCGCATGTAGCGGGAGTGGAACGGCGCGCTCACATTGAGCCGGACCGCGCGGGCACCCGCTTCCTGGAACACGGTGCAGGCACGGTCGATCTGCTCGAGGGGCCCGGACATGACGAACTGGTCGGGTGCGTTGTGGTTGGCCAGGTCCAGCCCGTCCAGGCCCGCCTCCGTCAGGGTCCTTGTCACGGTCTGCTCGTCGGCGCCGACGATCGCCGCCATGCCCCCGCCGCCGGCCTGCGCCATCAACTGGCCTCGGCGCTGCACGAGGCGCAGACCGTCCTCGAAGGAGAGCACCCCCGCCGCGAACAGCGCGACGTACTCGCCGATGCTGTGGCCGACCACGTAGTCCGGCGGTCGCGGGTCCGTGGTCTGACGGTCCAGATAGGACAGCGCGCTGACCACGTAGATCGCCGGCTGGGTGAACTCGGTGCGCCCGAGCTTGCGCTCCGGGTCGGCGACACAAAGCTGCTCGATCGACGTACCGAGCACCCGGTCGGCGATCGCGGTCTCGCTGGGGAACCGGGCGAACAGGTCCCGGCCCATCCCGCGCTGCTGGGAACCCTGACCGGGAAAACCGTAGACCTTCATACCGGACGCCTTCCTTGATGGCTTCGGACGGGGAGCCTCACTGGCGATTCGGGCCAGCAAGCCCGGGTCGTGACCGAACGGGCTGAGCAATGCCACCGACCGGGATCGCGAGCCCGGCGGGAGGTTGCCTCGGACAAAGTTGTTCAGGGTCCCAGCGGGGCCGAGATCGAGATAGTGGAAGTCGCCGCGACGACGCATCGCGGTGATGGTCGTCTCGAATTCGATCGGCCTGCGCGCGGCCTGCCACAGGTGCTCCGGAGTCACCCGTGGCACCAGTTCGCCGTCCACGCACGAGACCAGCGGAATGCGCGGCGGTCCGAACGTCGCGGTGGCCGTGGCCTGACGAGCCGCGACCGCGATCGAGTCCATCAGGCTGGAGTGGTACGCGTACTCGACCGCGACACGCTGGTGCGGCACGTCGGCCGCACGCAACGCGACCTCAGCCGCCTGGAGCACGTCGGTGCGCGCCGACACCACGAAGTGTCCCGGGTAGTTGCGGGCCGCGATCTCGCACTCGCGCAGCTCGGGCACCCGGTCGAGCACGTCGGGCGTGTCGAGGACGGCGAGCATGCCGCCGCGCGGACCGTCACGCAGAGCACGTACCTGCTCGACCAGCAGCCGCAGGCATTCCGCCGGCTCGATGCAGCCCGCGACCACCGCGGCAGCATATTCACCGAGGCTGGCCCCCAGCAGGTAGTCGGGGATGACGCCGGCCTCAGTCAGGGTCTGCGCCAGAGCCAGCTCGATCATGACGATCGCGGGGTGGCTGAAGCGGGTGTCGGTGAACGGATCGCTCTTGCGCTTGGCCGGGTCGAGGATCCGGGCCAGCACGGACTCGCCCAGCGCCTGCGCCACCACGTCGTCGTGGCGGCGCAGGGCGGCGCGGAACACGGGGTTCTCGTCGTAGAGCTCCTGACCCATCCGGTAGTACTGGGAACCCTGACCGGAGAACATGAACACCACGGGCAGCGGGCCGCTCATCGGTACGTGTCCCAGAACAGGCCGGAGGCGACCGGCTCTTCGGTACCCCGGATGACCGCACGACGGTCCAGGGCGGGCGGGGCCAACGGAGTGCGGGTGGCGCGGTGCCCGGCCGGTGCGGGAACCAGCAGCAGATGGGCGTTGGTGCCACCGTCGGCGAAGCAGTTCAGCGCGGCCGCGTCGGCCGTTGCCGGCCACGGCGCGCTGTCCCTGGGGAAGTACAGGGCGGAGGCGTCCATGTCGAAGTGCTCCAACGGCTTCTGGCCGGACAGGAAGGGCACCTGCTGGTGGTGCCGCACCATCAGCACCACCTTGATGAACGCGGCGATGCCCTCAGCGGTCAACGGATGCCCGATGTTCGGCTTCACGCACCCGAGCGCGAGCGGGGCGTCATCGCCCTCGCGATACACACTCTGCACCGCCTTGAGTTCGAGCAGGTCGGTGACGTTGGTGCCGGATCCGTTGGCCTCCACCCAGCCGACATCGCGGGGGCGCAGCCCGCTGCCGGTCAGAGCCTCGGTCATCACGTTCTTGAGCGCTCGCAGGTTCGGGGTCGCCGGGCCCGCGGTCCGGCCGCCGTTGTTGACCGCGATGCCCTTGAGCACCGCGAGCACCCGGTCCCCGTCGGCGAGCGCCGTGGCCAGCGGTTTGAGCACGACGACGCCGACCCCCTCGCCCAGCATGAGACCGGCGGCCCGCTGGTCGAACAGGTGGAACTCGCTGTCGGGATTGAGCAGCCCGCGCCAGCCGAACACCTGGTAGGCCCGGTCGTCGCCGAGCAGGCTCACTCCGGCCACCACGGCGGATTCGACATCGCCCGCGCGCAGCGCCCGCGCCGCCATGTCCATCGCCACCAGCGCCGAGGAGCAGGCGGTGTCGACCACCAGGCTCGGTCCCTGCAAGTCGAAGAACTGTGACACGTTGGCGGCCAGGTAGTTCTGACCGGTCACCATCGCAGGGTTCTGTGCTTGTCGCAGGCGGGCCGGATCAGGGGTGTGATCGGCTCGGCCGCCCACGTAGACCCCGATCCGGCGGCCCTTCAGCTCGGCCGGTTCGTACCCGGCGTCGTACACGGCGTTGCGCACTTCCTCCAGCACCAGCAGGGCCTGCGGATCCATGGCCGCCACATCGCCGGGGTCGAGCAGGAAGGCCGCCGGGTCGAACCGCAACGCGTCCGGGAGCAGACCGGCGTGGAAGTCCAGCGGGCTCCCGAACCGCTTCGCCGGGATCGGCCGCAGCGCGGAACGCCCCTGCCGCAACAGCTCCCAGTACTCCTCGACCGACTCCGCCCCGGCGAACCGGGCCGACACCCCGACCACCGCGATCTCCGATCCGACCGGTGCGGCGACGCCGACGGGTGCGGGAGCGGGAGCGGACACGGAACCGAGAACGGGAGCGGGTCGTCGGGCAGCAGGTCGTGGGGGTACTGGTTCGGTTGGACCGAACACCGCGTTCACGCGCTCGCCGTGTTCCTCGGCCAGGTAACCGGCGAACCCGCCGATCGTCGGGTACTCCAGCAACGCCGACGGGTCGAGCGGCACGTCCAGCCGCTTGGCCACGTTCTGTGCGAGCTGAGCCAGCATCAGCGATTCGACACCGTAGTCCTGGACCGGTACGTCGCCGGAGAGCTTGGCCCGGTCGAAGCCGAGCTTCTCGGCCAGTTCCCCGAGCAGCCACTCGGTGACGGCCTCCTGCGCCGAGACTCCGACCGGCTCCGGCTCCGGCTCCGGCTCCGGCTCCGGCTCGGGTTCGGGTTCGGGTTCGGGTTCGGGCGCGGGAACCTCCGGCATGGTTTCGGTCTCGGTCAACGCGGCCAGTTCCGCGTCGGCAGCGGCCAGCCAGATCCGGTCGCCCTCGAAGGGGTAGCCGGGCAGGGCGACTCGGGCGGGCCGGGTGCCGTGCAGCGCCACGAAGTCGACCAGCTGTCCCAACGTCCACGCCACCGCGTAGGCGGCCGGATCGGCCGGCAGCCGGTCGGCAGTGCCGGGACGGCGCGGGTCGACGACCCCGGTCCAGCATTCGGCGGGCCGTCCACCCGTGGCGAACTCGCCCAACCGGGTCACGAGTTCGGGCAGATCCCGGAACACCACGGCCAACCGGTGCGCCATGCCCTCGCGTCCGATCTGCAAGGTCCAGGCGACCTCCTCCGGCAGCGGGCCATCGGCCGCATCGTCGAGGTGCGCGGCAAGGCGACGAGCCTGGGACAGGAGTCGGTCGGCGTCCCGGGCGGACAGCACCGCGAGGTGCGGCCCGGCTGCGCCGCCGGCACGTGCCGGCTCAGTCACGTACTCCTGCAGGAGCACGTGCGCGTTGGTGCCGCCCGCGCCGAACGAGCTCACGCCCGCCGTCCTCGGTCGCGGCGTGCCATCCGGCTCGACACGGCGGGGCCAGGGCGCCCGCTCGCGCTGCACCCGCAAAGGTGTCGACGCGAAGTCGATGTTCGGGTTGAGCCGGTCGGAGTGCAGCGAGGAGACCAGCTCGCCGTGCCGGAACTGCAACAGCACCTTGGTGATCGCGGCGATGCCTGCCGCCGACTCGGCGTGCCCGATGTTGGACTTGACCGAGCCGATCGGCAACCGCTCGGGCGGATCGCCCTGGAACGCGCGCAGCATCCCGTTCACCTCGACCGGATCGCCGAGCGCCGTGCCGGTGCCGTGCGCCTCGAGGTAGTCCAGGTCGGACGGCCGCAGACCGGCCCGGTCCAGCGCGGTCCGGACCAGGTCGCCCTGTGCCTTGGGATTGGGCACGCTGTAGCCGCGACCGGCACCGCCGTGGTTGACCGCCGATGCCTTGACCACGGCCAGAATCCGGTCGCCGTCGGCGACGGCGGCGTCCAGGCGCTTGAGCAGCACCGCTCCCGAACCCTCGGCGGGCACGTAGCCGGTGCCGCCCTCGCCGAAGCTGCGGCAGCGGCCGTCCTCGGCCAGGAAACCGCGTTGCGCGAGCTGGAGGAACTTCACCGGGTGGCTGGAGATGTTCACCCCACCGGCCACGGCGACTTCGCAATCACCGTTGCGGATGGCCAGGCACGCCTCGTGGATGGTGACCAGCGAGGAGGAACACATCGTGTCCAGGGCGACGCTGGGACCGGTGAAGTCGAAGAAGTAGGACACCCGGTTGGCCACCGAGGCGTAGGACGACGCCGCGGGGCTGCCGTTGCCGCGCAAAGCGTCCTGGACGCCGTAGAGCTGGTAGTCGCCGTACATCATGCCGACGAACACCCCGGTGTGCCGGCCCCGCAGTTGTTCGCGGGTGTAGCCGGCGTCCTCCAACAGGTGCCAGACGGTTTCCAGGAACACCCGCAGCTGTGGATCGGTGTGTTCGGCCTCGATCTGCGACATCTGGAAGAACAGCGGGTCGAACCGGTCCGCGCCGCGCACGAAACCGCCCCACCGCCCGTAGGTCTTGCCGGGCACGGATCGGTCCGGATCGTAGAACAGGCCGTGGTCCCAGCGGTCGGCCGGGATTTCCTCGACGCTGTCCCGACCCTCGCGCAGGTTGCGCCAGAACTCGTCCACGTCATCGGCCTGCGGGTAGCGGCCCGACACGCCGATGATCGCGATGTCACCGTCAGAGGCGGATCGCGCCGGGGTGTGGGGGGCGAATGCCTCGACAGGCGGTTCGGCGCCGAAGGCGGCCGGGTGCGCGGCGGCCAGGTGCTCGGCCAGCTCCCGGACCGTGACGTACTCGAAGAACAGCGTCTTGGACAGCGGTCCGACGTGGTCCTCCAGCCTGCGGGTCATGCTCATGCTGATCAGCGAGTCCACGCCATGGCGGTCGAACGGCTCGGTGACGATGATCTCGCTCTCGGGCAGCTTGAGCTCCTCGGCCAGCAACCGCAGTACCAGCGTCTCAGCTCGCTGCTGGGCGCCGTCGTCGGTGACCTCGGGTTGAGCAGAAGCCTGTCGCGCCGGCTCGGCCGTCAGAGCGGCGAGGATCCGATCGGGATCGCCGGACGCCAGCAGCAGCGCGGGCGCGTCGGTCGCCAGCGCGCGTTCCAAGGCCTCCAGCGCGGCTTCGGTACGCACTGGGCGCATGCCCAGGGTCCGTTCCATGTCGCGTTGCGCCGCGGCGTCAATCCGCATCCCGCCGTCGGCCCAGACCGGCCAGGCGGCGGCGAGGGTTCGGCCGCGCCGCAGTCCCTCGGCCCGCTGCCGTTCGCGCTGCTCCGCGAAATGGTCGAGGAACGCATTGGCAAAGGCATAGGCACTCTGGCCGACGTTGCCGAACGCGGCGGCGGCCGAGGAGAACACAACGAAGTAGTCCAGCGGGTCGTGCCGGGTCGACTCGTCGAGCAGGACTGTGCCGTCGATCTTGGCGGCGAGCACCGCTTCGGTGTCCGCGCGGTCGGCGCCGCGCAGCAGCCCGTCCCGCAGTACCCCGGCGGCGTGCACGACGCCACACACCGAACCGAATTCGCGGCGGGCCTGTGCCAGCAGTGCGTCGAGCGCCGAGGGGTCGGTGATGTCGGCGCGCACCATCCGCGCACCGATGGCTTCGGCCCTCGCCAGCGCCTCGGCTCCGGGCGAGGAGCGGGCCACGAGCACGATCCCGCCCTCGCGCACGCCGGCCGCGCGTCGGCGCGCGGCAAGGTGTTCGGCCACCAGCAGTCCGATCGCGCCGGCACCGCCGGTGATGATGTGTGCTCCCGCACCGGTGAAGGCCGCGTGCTGCGGCGCGGGCAACGGCACCTGTCGCCAGGCTCGACGAGCTCGACCGGTCCTGCCGACCCGCACTTCCGGGTCCGACGCGGCGAGTTCGGCCGACACGGTGTCCGCGACCGAATCGGTCGCGGTCGCCAGCGCGGTGAACGTGATCGCTGGGTGTTCCAGTCGGACGGATCGACCGAACGCCGCCATGGCGGGCTGCGCGGGCGACGAGGCGGGATCGGGGAGCACGTAGACGTACCGCAGCGGGGTCGACGACGGCCAGACGCGCAGGAACTCACGGGCGGCATGGAAGCCGTGCTCGACCGGGTCCCCGTCCGCGAGGTGCACGACCGACACCGGGCCGGACGCTGTCGCCGCGTCGAATTCGGACGCGATCACCACGCGCGCGCCACGGGAGGCGAGGGCGGTGCGCACCTGCGACTCGCTGGTGCCTGCGCCGAGCAGCAGCACGGTTCCGTCGAGCCTGCCGTTGCCGGCCGGCAGCGGCGCCGACTGCCAGATCGGTTCGAACGCGACCACGCTCTCCGGCCTCGCGGAGGCGCGCAGGGTGAAGGCGTCCAGTTCGGCGAGTACCGCGCCAGCGGGGTCAAGCAGGGCGATGTCGAAGCAGGCGTCGATGCCCGGGGTCGGCCGCACATACGCCAGCACTCGCTCCGGCAAGGGGGCGTAGCGCCGGACCGAGGAGATGGAGAACGGCCGGTAGGACAGCGGGTCGCCGGGATCAGCGGCGGCCCGCAGCCGACCGGCCACCTGGAGGGCGGCGTCGAACAGCGCAGGGTGGAAGACATAGCCGGCCGCATCGGTGTCGGTGCGGTGCAACGTCGCGAGTGCGATCTCCGGGCCTTCGGCGATCTCCTCGATCACCCGCAGACTCGGCCCGTAGGCGAACCCGAGCCGGTCGAACTCGGCGTAGCAGTCGGTGCCGCTGAGCACGTGGGTGCACAGTGCCCGCAGGGCAGCCGGATCCAATGGTGCGGGCCGGTCGTCGGGCTCGCCGAAGCGCAGCCGGCCACTGGCGTGCCCGGCTTCGCCTCGCACCTCGAAGACTGCCTGCTCGCGGTCGCCGGTGACAGTCACCACGAGCGGATATCCACTGCCCTGTGCCGCGAGTTGGACCGGTGAGGCCCAGACCAGGTCGTCGATCCGGCTGACCGGACGCCCGTCGCAGGACAGTTCACCGGCCAGGCGGCCCATGTCCAGATAGGCCGCACCGGCCAGGACGCGTGCACCCGCGATGACGTGATCGCGCAGGAAGAACTCGGCTCCAGTGAGGGTCTTGCTGAACTTCTGCTCGCCTAGGGTGGAGACGTTCGCGTCCAACAGGGTCGGGTGCAGCCGGGTAGGCGACGCCGTCGCGGTGCCGGGTGTGACCCAGTGCCGCGGTCCGGCGAAGGGGTAGCCGGGCAGGTGTACGCGCCTGCCCGCCGAGGCAGGCCAGTCGATGTCGGCGCCCCGCAGCCATTCGACGGCCAACGGGGTCAGCCCGGGCTCGGTGCCTTCGGTGGCGACGGCGGACGGCTCGCCGGCCAGGAACGCGTCGAGTTCGGTCCGCACCGCGGCCGTGCTCGTGACCAGGACGGCAAGCCGGTGCCGCATCGGCTCCCGGCCGACCTGGAGGGTGTGGGCGAGGTCGGCGAGCGGCACGTCCTGCCGGGTCAGGTGATCGACGAGCCGTCGCGCGCTGCGCCGCAACGCGTCCTGATCCCGCGCCGACAGCACCACCAGCCTTGATGCGTCCGCGACGGGATCCGATTTCACCATCGAGGGTTCGGCCAGGACGACGTGTGCGTTGGCGCCACCGAAACCGAACGAGCTGACCCCGGCGGTGCGCGGCAGTTCGGCGCCGTCGGCGTCGGTCGGCCGCGGCCAGGCCCGGGTCGTGTCCGCCACCTCGAACGGGCCGCCGTCCAGTTCCAGGTACGGGTTGCGGGCCTGGAAGTGCAGGCTCGCCGGGATGACGCCATGCCGGAGGGCCAGCACCGCCTTGAACAGTCCGGCGATGCCCGCCGCGCCTTCGAGGTGCCCGATGTTGGTCTTCACCGAGCCGATCGCGATGGCGGAGCTCGTGTTGTCGCCGAGCTCCGCGTGCATCCGCTGGAACGCCGTGCTCAGACCGGCCGTCTCGATCGGGTCGCCCAGGGCGGTGCCGGTGCCGTGCGCCTCGATGTAGCCCACGGTCGCCAGCGGGACGGCGGCGGCGCGGTATGCCTCGACCAGCAGATCGGCCTGGGCGTCCGGGTTGGGAGCGGTGAGCGAGGTGGTTCGGCCGCCGTGGTTGATCGCGACGGCCTTGATCACCGCATGCACCGCGTCGCCGTCGTGTTCGGCAGCAGCGTTGGGTTTGAGCAGGACGACGCCGGCGCCCTCGCCCCGCACGTAGCCGTCGGCGCGGCTGTCGAAGGTCTTGCAACGACCGTCGGGACTCAACATCTCCCCCTGGCTCAGCGCCTCGTAGACGCCGGGGGACAGGATCAGGCTGACGCCGCCCGCGATGGCCAGCTCGCAGGTGCCATCGCGCAGCGCGGCGCACGCCTGCTGCACCGCGGTGAGCGAGCCGGAGCACGCGGTGTCGACGGCCATGCTCGGCCCGCGCAGGTCCAGCAGGTAGGAGACCCGGTTGGGGATGATCGACAGGGCGGCCCCGGTGAGGGTGTGACCGGCCACGGCCTGCCCGGCGTCGCGCTGCACCTCGAGGTAGTCGGAGTTGGTGACAGCGACGAACACCCCGACCCGTCGACCGGCGAGTTCGCTCGGCCGGTAGCCCGCGTCCTCGATGGCGGACCAGACCAGTTCCAGCACCAGCCGCTGCTGCGGGTCCATCAGCTCCGCTTCACGCGGGGAGATCCCGAAGAAGGCCGCGTCGAAACGGTCGATGTCCGGGGCGAAGCCGCCCCAGCGGGACCGGGAACGGCTCTGTTCGCGCCAGTCCCAGCGGTCGGCTGGGATCTCGGTGATCAGGTCGTCGCCGGCGACGAGGTGCTCCCAGAACTGCGCGAGGTCGGCCGAACCCGGCAGCCGACCGGCCATGCCGATGATGGCGACATCGCGGCCCTCGGCCGGCGGTTGCCCGGCAGGCCCGGCAGCGGGTACCTGGACGGCCAGTTGGTCGGCGTATTGCTGGGACAGGTGCTCGGCGAGCGCGTGCAGCGTGCCTCGGCGGTAGAACAGCGTCGGGTAGACGTCGATGTCGTACGCCTTGCGCAGTTGGGTGGCCAGCGCGGTGAAACTCACCGAGTTCATCCCCACCTCGCCCAGCGGGGTGTGCGCGCCGATCTGGTCGGTGGGCACACCGGCCAGGGCCGAGACCATCTCGGCCAGCTCGCCCACCAATGTGTCGAACCGACCGGTCGAGGCCGCGACCGGTGCACCGGCCAGGCCGAAGCGGGCGCGGATCTCGGCCAACGGCAGGGCGGACAGGGCGCCGCGGTCGATCTTTTCGTTGAGCGTGCGCGGGAATCGCGTCACGCGGACCAGCGCGTCCGGCACCATGTGCCGAGGCAACCACGCGGCCAGCTGGGCCGTCGTCGGTTCGGCGGCGCCGTCGGCGAGCACGTAGCAGGCGAGCAGGGTCTGCGAACCGACGTCCTGGCCGCGCGCCACCACCACCGCCTCACGCACGCCCTCCACGCGCAGCAGCGTCGTCTCGATCTCCTCCAGCTCCACCCGGAAGCCCCGGATCTTGACCTGTGAGTCGATCCGGCCCAGATATTCGATGTCGCCGTCGGGCAGCAGCCGCACCAGATCGCCGGTGCGGTACATCCGATCGCCGACGGGATCAGCCAGGAACCGGGCCGCCGTGAGGTCAGGCTTGCCGAGGTAGCCCATGGCCACGCCGTGACCGCCGATGTACAACTCCCCCGCCACGCCGGCCGGTACCGGGCGCCTCGAACTGTCCAGTATGTACAGGCGGGTGTTGGCTATCGGCTTGCCGATGGTGACCCGTTCCCCGGCGCGGAGCCGGCTCACCGTGGACCAGATGGTGGTTTCGGTCGGTCCGTACAGGTTCCACACCGCACGTGAGCGAGCCTGCAGCGCATCCGCCGTGGCCGAGGGCAGCGCCTCACCGCCGCAGAACACTGTGAGCCCCGGGTCGCCTGACCAGCCTGCGGCCAGGAGCATCGCCCAGGTGGATGGCGTCGCCTGGATCACCGTGGGATCGCCGCGCTCGATGACGTCCCGCAGTCGCACGCCGTCCCGGCTGTCCTCGGTGGCCACCACGTACACGGTGCCGCCGGTGATCAACGGGAGGTACAGCTCCAGATTGCTGATGTCGAAGCAGACGGTGGTCAGGGCGAACAGCGTGTCGGAGGGGCCGAATCCGGGCTCGCGAGCCATCGACCACAGCAGGTTGACCAGAGCCCGGTGCGCGACCTGCACACCCTTGGGCCGACCGGTCGAGCCGGAGGTGTAGATGACGTAGGCGGGGTCGGTCGGTGTCGCAGGTCCCGGACAGGGCAGCGCGGGCGGCGCTTCATCGGTGTCGACGACCAGGCGGGTCAGCGTGCTGAAGTCGCTGGTCACGCTGGAATGCGTGAGCAGCAGATGCAGCGCGGCATCCTGAGCCATGTAGGCCAGCCGCTCGGCGGGATAGGCCGGGTCCAGCGGCACGGCGACGCCGCCCGACGCCTGAACGGCCAGTAGCGCGGCGGGCAGGTCGGCGTCGCGAGGAAGCAGGACACCGACGGTCCGACCGGTGCCGACGCCGGCCGCGGTCAACCGCGCGGCCAGGATCTCCACCCGGGCGACGAGCTGGGCATAGGTCAGTTCGGTGTCGCGGTCGCGCACGGCGATCGCGTTCGGCCGCGCCCGCGCCTGCCCGCGGACCAGATCCCAGACCAGGACGTCGGCCGGGAAGTCGGTGTCCGGACCGGTCAGCGCCACGGGTTCTTCCTTGACCAGCAGGTCGATGCTGGTCTCGGGGGCACGCACGGCGGCGGCCAGCAACGTGGCGAACCGGTCCCCGATCCGTCGCACAGTCGCCTCGTCGAACAGGTCGGAGTCGTACTTGAGCGTGTAACGGCAGCCCTGCACCTGCTCGACGACCTCAAGAGTCAGCTCGAACTCGCCCTCCTGGTGCACGCCTTCGACCGGGCCGAGCACGACGCTGCCGCCCTGCGCGTCCTTGGTCCAGTTCTGGAAGTAGCAGGCGACGTTGAACGGGACGGACGTCTTCAGATCCTGCGCCAGGCGCACCAGCGGGTAGGCGCTGTGGTCCAGGGCGTCCAGCACCACGCGGTGCAGCCTGCGGACCAGGTCGCCGAAACGGTCCTGGCCGTCGACGTGCTCGGCCAGCACGACCATGTTCATGAAGTAGCCGAGCACGTCGTCATAGCCGGTCGGCGGGCGGCCCATGGTCGGCGTGCCGACCGCGAGGTCGGCCTGGTCACTGTAGCGGTGCAACACGGCGAACCACGCCGCCAACACCACGCTGAACAGCGAATTGTGCTGCGCGCCCGCCAACGCCCGGGCCAGCTGGGTGACCTCGGCGGGGATGTGCCCGTCGATGCTGGCACCACGGAATCCGGGAATCGCCGGATGCGGGCGGTCCAGCGGCAGCGCGACAGTGGTGGCGCGGTCGGCCAGCCGAGCAGTCCAGTAGTCGCGCAGGCGCGCGCCTTCGGGACCGGCCAGCAGTTCGCGCTGCCATTCGACGAACTCTGCGAAGGTGTGCGCGGGCTTGTCGCCCTCCAGCGGCCGGCCCGCGCGCAGCGCACGATAGCCCCGCGCCAACTCGGTCAACAGCGCCGCGATCGAGACCCCGTCGAAAACCAGATGGTGGAAGGCCAGCAGCAGCGCGTTGCGGCCATCGCCCAGGGTGTAGAGCGTGGCGCGCACGAACGGACCCGCCGCGAGGTCGAACGGCACCCGCAGATCGGCCTGCATCCGCTCGCGCAGATCCGGTTCGGACACCGTAGTGAGGAAGACCTGCTGGAACGGCAGTTCCGGCTCGGCGGCGACGCGTACGAACGGGCCGTGCTCGTCGTCGCGCACACTGGCACGCAGCTCGTCGTGGCGGTCGAGGAGATCCTGGAGGACCACACGCAACGCCGGTATGTCGAGGTCGTCTGCGAGCCAGAGGGCCAGCGGCAGGTTGTAGGCGTAGTTGCCGGGCGCGACCTGCTCGATCACCCACAGCGCGCGCTGCCCCTCGGACAGCGGATGCCGGCCCTGCTCCCGATCGGTCCTGGGTCGCAGCACCGACGACATCGGCGGCACCGGCATCGAGGCGACCGGGAGCGGTGCGGCCCGCTCCGGCTCGACGCCGGCGCCGGCCAGCCAGTTCTGCGTGAGGTGGACGGTCAGTTCACGCAGCGTGGGGCGTTCGAAGAAGTCGCCGAGCGGCACGGAGACCCCGAACGCCTGGTCGGCGGCGGCCACGATCTTCATGCCGCTGAGCGAGTCGAAGCCGTAGTCGGCCAGGGGGCGGTCCGGGTCGATCCGCTCGTTGAGCTTGAGCACCTGCTCGACCAGCTCACGCAACCGTTCCCCGACCGCGTCGGCGCTGCCGACCACCGACGCGGGTGCCACCACGACGGCGGGCGCGGTGTGCGGTACGACGCCGTCGCTTTCCGCCAGCAACACGGTCTGGCCCAGCTCGGGTCGGCCGAACACCCGGACCGGACCGAAGCCCTCCTCACCGAGCAACCGGGCCCAACCTCGCGGCGATGCCAGCGGGGAGTCCGGGATGCGCGACTCGGCGTCCTCGAAACTCCACCAGCCTTCGAGCACGCCGCCACCGATGGTCAGCAGCGGCCGGGCCGAGGTCAGCTCATTGAGCACCAGCCAGCCGCCCGGCTTGAGCAGTGCCTTGGCCCTGCGGAGCGTGGCGCGCAGGTTCCTGGTCGCGTGCACGACGTTGGTGGCCACCACCAAGTCGGCGCCGGCCTGCTCGAAGCCCTGCTCGGCCGGTTCGCGATCGAGGTTGAGCGGCTGGAACCGGGCGAAGGGATACGCCGAGGCGAAGCGTTCCCGGCCGTGCTCGACGAAATGCGGGGAGATGTCGGTGAAGGTGAACGCGGCCTGGTCCGGGTGTTCGGCAAGTACCGGCAGAACTCTTTCACTGGTCGCACCGGTGCCCGCGCCGAGTTCGACGACGTGGATCGGCCCGTCGGACGGCAGGAAGGCACGGAAGGCGCGGACGGCGTCGCGGACCATGAGGTTGAACGAGTCGGTCAGCGGGTTGCCCCGGTAGAAGTTCTGCACCAGCTTCATCGAGGAGCCGGGGAACATGATCTCGGTGGCGCCGACCTCACCGCGCAGGATGCGCGGATAGCTCTCCAGGAACAGCCGGTTGAGCGTGATCGTCGCCTCGATGTCGGGATACGCGTGGGTGAGCCGATCGAACTCGGTCTCCGTCGGAGCCGGCGATTCCACGACTTCCGTGGTGGAAATCTGGTCACCGTCGCGGGTGAGGAAACCGGCCTCGGTGAGAATGTTGAGCAACGCTTCGTGCAGCCGCGCGAACTTGTCCAGGATGCCGAGGCGTTGCCGCAGTTCGGTCGCACTGTGCCGCTCGCCCGCGCGGTGGAACGCGCCCAGCCGCTGGTAGACGCCGAGCAGCAACGGTGTCGCGACCGCTTCCAGTTCCGCGTAGCCGGCGATGACCTGCGCCACCTCCGGCGCGACGTCCGCCGCCGATGGCAGGGCGGCCAACGCGGCCAGGGTGGTAGGTCGGCCACCGGCGGGGACCTCGCCGTCCAGGGCCGGGTCGTGGCCCATGGCCTCAAGGGCTCTGCGTCCGGCCCGGATCGAAAGCACCTGCGGCAGTCGGTTGCCGAGAATGGTCTCGACCGCGGCGATGCCGGCCTCGGGGCTGAAACCGTCGATGCCCAGACCGGTGAAGATCTCGGCCAGACCGGGCTGGGCGCCGGAACCGACCTGGCCCCAGTAACCCTGGTTGATCACGCTCACGGGGAACGGCAGCCGCTCGCGCAGGGCCAGCGCGTAGGCGTCCTCGGTGGCACTGGCGCAGATGTAGGCGCCGTTGCCGGCGAAGTTGCCGAAGGAACCGGCCGAGGAGAAGTAGACCAGGAAGTCCAGCGACTCCTCGGCGAGCGCCTCGGCCAACGCCGCGCTGCCTTCGATCTTGGCCCGGGTGGCTGCGCGGAACGTGGCCTCATCCAGTTCGGCCAGCGGATGGTTGTCGAAGGCCATGGCCGCGTGCACGACACCATGCAGCGCGCCGAAACGCTGGTGTGCCGTCGCTACCGCGCCGGCCAGGTCGGCAACCGTTCCGGCATCGCCGGCCACATGCACGACGTCGCCGCCGTGCGCGCGGATCTCGGCCATGGCGGCACGCTGCGCGGCATTCGGTTCGCTGCGACTGAACCAGACGATTCGGGCCCGGTGCACGGCGGCCAGGTGCCGGCTCAACTCGACACCGATGCCTCCGGTGCCACCGACCAGCAGATAGACGCCGCCTTCGCGGAACACCCGGCGCGGCGCCGGTAGTTCGACCCGGCCAAGCCTTCGCACGTAACGAAGCCCGCCGCGCAGCGCGACGTCGTGGTCGCGGCCGGTCGGCTCGGCCAGGATCGCCGATACCAGATCGGCCACGTCCTCGATCTCGGCCGAGGCGAAGTCGAGGGCGTCGACCCGCAGCCGCGGGCGTTCCTTGGGCACCACCTGAAGCAGCCCGTGCAGCCCGGCTGCCATCGGGTTGTGCCCGCTGCCGCCCGCGACCGAGTACACGTCGCTGGTGACCACGACGATCCGCGCGGCCTCACTGTGCCGCACCACGTCGAGCAGGGACAGCGACCCTCGGCGCAGCTGATCGTCCAGCGCGTCGAGGTCGTCGGGCATCTCGACGCCGACGCCGCCGAGGTGCACCACCAGGTCGGACGGGCCGGTCTGGACCGGTGCTTCGTCGATGCGGACCACGTCGACCGTCACGTTCGCGGCCGAACAGTGCGCCGCGATCGCGTCCCCGAGCCAGCGGGACGCATCGGTCACCAGGATCGTGACGCGCCGCGCCGCCACGCGTGTGGTCGGCTGGTCGGTGCGTACCCAGAGCGGACGGTAGAACTCGGGGAGGTCGACGGTCACGGTCGCTTCAGCCGGGGTGGTCACGGCGGGTGCCGGAATCCAGTAACGGTCGCGGGCGAAGGGGTAGCCGGGCAGCGCGATCCGCCGCGCCGACGGATCGGCGATCCCGCTCCAGTCGACTCTCGCGCCGCCGACCCATGCCGCCGCGATCTCCTCCGGCGTGGTCATCGGCTGGTCTTGCGCGGACCGGACGCCGCGTCCGGTCCGGACGCGCGGGTCGGCGTCACCCTCGGCGTAGCGCGCCAACACCTCGGCCGCCTCGCCGATGGAGGACGCGAACAGGGCGAGCCGGAACTCGTACGCGGTGCGGCCGGCCTGGAGCGTGTGCGCGACGTCGTCCAGGCGCGGCGAGTCCGGGTCGGTGGCGGCCGTGCCGTCCAGGGCCAGTGCCACCCCGCGCACGGTGTGCGCGGCGACGACCGCGGCGTTGGTCTCGGCGCCGAGCAGCGCGTGGAACCGAGCGCGCTCGACCACGCCGAAACCGCATTCAGCCAGGTCGATGTCGGGGTCGAGGGCGGCAGGCTCGACGTCGATGGCCTGCGCGGCAGCGCGCAGACAACGCTGGAGCCCGTCGTCCGCGCCACGGCGAAGGAAGGCGGCCAGCTCGCGGGCGTAGACGCGCAGTCGCTCCTCGGTCTTGGCCGAGAGCACCAGAAGTTGCTCCCCGGTGGCCTCGGGCCGTCGCGGCGCGTCGGCCGAGTACTCCTCCACCACGACGCAGGCGTTGGCGCCTCCGCCGCCGAAAGAGTTGACGACCGCCCGCCGCGGACCGGTCCACGGTTCGCGCGTCTGCTGGATCTCGAACGGCGTGGTGTCGAAATCGATGTCCGGGTTACGCTGCGCCGAGTCCAGCGACGGCACCAGCATGCCGTGCCGGAGCTGGAGCAACACCTTGGTCAGGCCCGCGATGCCCGCGGCCGATTCGAGGTGGCCGATGTTGGATTTCACCGAACCGGCCGCGACCCTGCCGCGCCGTGCCCGCTCGGCGGCGGTGATCCGCCAGCCGAAGGCGTCGACCAGTCCGGCGATCTCGATCGGATCGCCCAGCGGGGTGCCGGTGCCGTGCGCCTCGACGTAGCCGATGTCCTCAGGCTCGAGCGCCGCACGCCGCAGTGCGGCGCGGATCACCTGAGTCTGCGCCGCCGTGCTGGGCACCGTGTACCCGCCGGTCTTGCCGCCGGCGTTGATGGCCGAACCGCGAATCACCCCCAGGATCCGGTCCCCGTCGGCGATGGCCGCGTCCAGCGGACGCAGCAGAACCGCGCCGACACCTTCACCGTCGACGAAGCCGTCCGCGCCCGCTCCGAAGCTGCGCAGCCGGTCGCCGGGTGAGATCATGCCGCGCTCAGCCAGGGTCCGCAGGTGCATCGGATGCAGGATCAGGTTGACCCCACCGGCGATCGCGGCATGGCACTCGCCAGAGCGGATGCTCTCGCAGGCCAAATGGATCGCGGTGAGCGAAGCCGAGCAGGCAGTGTCGACCGCGAGGCTGGGGCCGGTGAAGTCGAAGGTGTAGGAGACCCGGTTGGCGATCGACCAGTGGTTGGAGTGGGCGTCGGTGCGCACTCCGAGTGCGGTCGCCTCGCCACCCATCCATTCGTAGTTGCTGTTCATCACGCCCGCGAACACCCCGACCGGCCCCCGGGCGGCCAGGTCGGCCGCCGGGTGGCCGGCGTCGTCGAGCACGGCCGCCGCTGTTTGCAGGAACAGGCGCTCCTGCGGGTCGATGGATTCCGCGTCGGCCGGGGAGATCTGGAAGAACAGCGGATCGAACTCATCGACGCCGTCGATGAACCCAGCCGAGTTGCTGTGCCCGCGATGCGCAGCCGCGTCCCACCGGTCGGCCGGCACCTCTCGAATGCAGTGCTGTCCTTGGGCCAGGCTGTCCCAGAGCTCATCGACCGTCCGCGCCAACGGATAGCGACCGGCGACGCCGACGATGGCGATGCCGGTGCTCTCCGGAGCCGAATCCTGCTGGGCGGTCTTGGCCAGCAGACTCAGCAGCAGCTTTCGCTTGTCGTCCACGCGTAGCTTCTCTCTCACAATTCGGCTGGTCAGCTGTTGCGCATCGTCGCTGCGCGCTGGGCTCGCCGCGACATTCGATCGACGGCCTTCTCCCCGGGTGCGGCGGCCAGGCCGAGCAACTCGGCCAGGTTGGCGACGAACGAGCGGATGGTCGGGAACTCCAGGAACGCCGTGGTCGGCACCTCGAAGCCCAGTTCGCGCGCGAGCTTGGCGCCGATCTCGATCAGCAGCAGCGAATCCAGGTTCAAGTCGAACAGGTTGCTGTCCAGACCGGCCCGATCCCGGTTGCCCAGCACCCGCCCGATCTCCTCGACCAGGTATCCGGTGATCAGTTCGACGTTGTGGGCCGGATCATCGCGATCGAACTTGTCGACCAACCGGTCCCCCGCGACCGGGTTGGGCTCGCCGGCGCCAGCCGACTCGACCCAGTACCGCTCGCGCCGCAACGGTGCCGTCGGCAGCGGCAACCGGTGCCGATCACGCCCGGTGTACACGGCCGCGAAGTCCACCGGCGCACCGCGTACCCACTCGGCGGCCACGATGTCCAGCAACCCGGAGTCCAGCCGAACCGCGTGGTGGCCGGTGTCAGCCAGCAGCGTGTCCAGTTCGGTCAGGTCGACGACCGGCAGGCGCGCCTGGTTCAACCGGGCAGGCTCGGCGCCATCGGCCATGGCCAACGCGTCGGCGACCGGCAGGGTCTGGGCCACAGCCGCGGCCACCGCGTGACCGGTGCCGGTGGCAGCCACAGCGGCCGGTGCGATGCCCCAGGCGATGAGCGTGCGGGCCAGCGCGTACTCGTGGGCGAAGGCGGCCCGCGCCCCGCCCGCGCGCAGCACCGCTTCACCCTGCTCGACACAGGCGTCGACAGCGTCGCGGTACGCGGGTACCGAACCGTAGAGCTCGACGGCCGCTTCGGGGTCGACGGCACCGCTGAGCACGAACACCGCGGCGCCGGGCTCGTCCTGCGCCACGCCCTGGTGCAGGCGCTCGGCGTCGCCGATGGCCAGCGCCATCGCCGCCGAGCGGGTACTGTTCGCGACCAGTGCGAGCCGGTGCGCATGGGCTTTGCGGCCCACGGCCAGGGTCTGGGCGACCGCGCCGAGGCCGAGATCGGGTCGCTGCTTGAGGTGGCGGGCCAGCGCGGTGCCGATGTGGTGCAGCGCGGCGCTCGACCGGGCCGAGACGACCAGCAGTTCGGGTCGCGGTGCGGCTGCCGGTTCGGTGCGGGCCGGGGCTTGCTGGACGATCACGTGCGCGTTGGTGCCGCCGATGCCGAAGGAGCTGACGCCGGCCCGGAGCGGGCCCTGGCCGTCGGCCCAGTCGGTGGTCGCGGTGTTGACGAAGAACGGGCTCGACCCGAAGTCGATCTCCGGGTTGGGCGAGGTGAAGTGCAGGCTAGGCACCAGGGTGCGGTGCTCGAGCATCAGCACGGTCTTGATCAGGCCGGCCATCCCGGCCGCGGTGTCGAGGTGCCCGATGTTCGTCTTCACCGAACCGAGCGCGCAGTATCCGGACCGGTCGGTGCCCAGGCGGAACGCCTCGGTCAGCGCGGCCACCTCGATCGGGTCGCCGAGCGGCGTTCCGGTGCCGTGGGCCTCGACGTAGCCGATGGTGTCCGGTTCGACGCCGGCTACCTCGTGCGCGTCGGCGATGACCGCGGCCTGCCCGGTGATGCTGGGCGCGGTGTAACCGGTTTTGGCCGAACCGTCGTTGTTGACCGCCGAACCGGTGATGACGGCATGGATCCAGTCGCCGTCGGCCTGGGCCTCCTTGAGCGGTTTGAGCACGACGACACCTGCGCCGCTGCCGATCACGGTGCCCCGCGCCGCGGCGTCGAAGGCCCGGCAGCGGCCGTCCGGGGAGAAGATCATGCCGTCCTGGTACTGGTAGCCCTGCCCGGGCGCGCCCAGGTGGACCGCGCCGACCAGCGCCACGTCGCACTCGCCGCTGAGCAGTGCCAGACACGCGGTGTGCAGCGCGACCAGCGAAGTCGAGCAGGCGGTGTTGATGGTGAGGCTGGGGCCGCTGAGGTTCAGCTTGTAGGACAGCCGGGTGGCCAGGAAGTCCTTGTCGTTGGCCAGCATCAGCCGGTAGCGGTCCACGGAGGACCCGTCGCGGTGCCGGGCGGCCAGGTTCTCCAGCAGATAGGTGTTCATGCCTGCGCCGGCGTACACACCGATCTGGCCGTCGGTGCGGTCCGGGTCGTAGCCGGCGCGCTCCAGCGCCTCCAGCGCGCACTCCAGGAAGATCCGGTGCTGCGGATCGAGGATCTCCGCCTCGTCTCTGGTGAACCCGAACAGCTCGGCGTCGAACAGGTCGATGCCCGGGATGCTCTGCCCGGCCTTGACGTAGTGCGGGTCGGCAAGGCGGTGCGCAGGCACCCCGGCGGCCAGCAGTTCCTCGTCGGTGTAGCGGGTCAGGGTCTCGCGGCCCTCCCGCAACACCTGCCAGAACTTCTCGATCGAGTCGGCACCCGGGAACCGGCAGGCCATCCCGATGATCGCGACATCGGAGTCGGAGTAGGTCATGGTGGTCCCCCTGATCAGCTCAGCCGGACGCCGAGATCGGCGGCAACGGAACGCATGTCGAGAAAGCTGCGGGACACGAACCGGGCCGCGTCCTCGGTGGCGCCCATCCGCTGGAACAGGTCGACCAGTTCGGTTTCGTGCGCGGCGCGCTCGCCCTCGTCGGCAGCGATGGCCATCACCACCTGGCCGAGCCGCTCCTCCACGTCGGCCAAGTCGAGCGAACGTGGGAACTTGAGGCTGAACGTGTTGCGGTCGTACTGCGCGCTGCGTTTGACCGACCGCACGTGGCTCGACGCATTGAGCTTGTAGAACATGCAGTCCCAGTTCTTGAACGAGTAGTAGTTCAACAGGGGAAGCAAGGTGCAGTGCGTCTCCAGCGGGGAGGACTGGTACAAACCCTTTGCGCGCAGTTCCTCGACGATGCGGTCCGGTTCGTACTCGTGCCGCATGGCGATGAACGGGAAGACGATCTTGGGCAGGTTCTGCTCCTCCTCGAAGAGCAGTTCCTCCAACTCGCCGCCGAACAGCGTCCCGGTCAGCCGTTCACCGAAGGTCTGGTAGAAGCCGCGCACCACCTCGACCACATTGGATTCCATGGTGAGGATCTGCTGCGGGTCCGCGCACAGCGCGATGTAAGGGATCTTCTGCCGATAGGCCATCAGGATCGCGCGGAGCACGAAGAAGGTGCGGCAGGAAACGCACGGCAGCTTCTCGTCGAGGTACTTGCCGGGACGCTTGGTCGCGGGCCGGTTGAACACCTCGCGCATCATGAGCTTGATGTTGTCGTCGTCGGAGTCGACCACGAACGTCGCAGGGATCTTCTCCCGTGCCAGGGCGATGTTCTGGGCCGCGTGTTCGCTCTCGAACGGCACGTCGAAGGTGAAGGCGAGGACGCGTTTGCCGTAGTCGTTGACGAACTTGTCCAGCATGTAGGTGCTGTCCTTGCCGCCGCTGTACATGAACAGGCAGTCGAACTCGCCGTCGGCGGGCGGGGCCTGCTGGAACTGCGTGAACACCTCGTTGGTGTATCGGTAGTTGATCAGCAAGTCCTCGGCGAAGTCCAGGTTGCACAGGTTGCAGACGCCGTGCGCGTCGAGGACGATCCCGGGATGGTCCGCCTTGAGCGCGCAGACGGTGCAGCTGGACATGGAAACCTCCGTGCGAGTGGTGGAGCGCATCAGGATTGCCGCTTCTTGCGGTCGCGTCGTTGGGCCAGCGCGGTCGTGTCGCGCGCCCGCCGCTGCCGGCTGACCGGCTGCGCGCCGGGTTCGGCCAGGTCGGCGGCCATCGCGCGGACGGTGGGATGCCGGAACATGCTCAGCCGGGTGATCGGCCGGTTCAGTCGCTCGCGCAGCAGGGCCGTGACCGAAGTCAGGCGCAGCGAGTCCCCGCCGACGTCGAAGAAGTTGTCCTCGGTGCCGACCCGGGCCAGCCCGAGCACCTCGCACCAGATCTCGGCGACCTGCCGTTCCAGTTCGGTGCGCGGCGCCGTGCCGGTGGCCCCGGCCAGTTCCGGGGCGGGCAGCGCGCTGCGGTCGATCTTGCCGTTGGGCGTTTGCGGCAACGACGGCAGCACCAGCACCGCGGCGGGCACCATGTAGGCGGGCAGGCTATCGCGCAGCGCGGCCCGCAGTTCGGCCGCGATCAGTCCGGCGTCGCCGGTCACGTAGCCGATCAGCCGGTCCAGGCGGACCAGCGCCACCGCGGCCGCCACCCCGGGCAGGCGCCGCAGCGCCGACTCGACCTCGCCCAGTTCGATCCGGTACCCGTTGAGCTTGATCTGGCCGTCGAGTCGTTCCAGATACTCCAGCCGACCGTCAGGCAGGTATCGCACCAGATCGCCAGTGCGGTAGGCGACCGGCTCCTCGGCCATAGCGACGAACCGCTGCGCGGTCAGTTCTGGCCGGTCGAGGTAGCCGTTGGCGACACCGTCGCCGGAGAGGTACAGCTCACCGGGAATGCCCGGGGGCACCGGCCGACCGCGCTCGTCGAGCACCTGGCACCGGGTATTGGCGATCGGGCGCCCGATGGTGACCGGCTCACCCGGTCGAACCCGGTCCACGGTGGACCAGATGGTGGTCTCGGTCGGGCCGTACATGTTGTACAGAGCGCCGACTTGCTGGACCAGCCGATCGGCCAGCTCGGCGGGCAGCGCCTCACCCCCGCACAGCGCGCGCAGCGCCGGTGCACCGGTCCAACCGGCCGCCAGCAGCATCTGCCAGCTGGTCGGCGTGGCCTGCAGCACAGTCGGTTGGGCCTGCTCGACGCGTTGGCGCAGCGCGAAACCATCGGCGGCGACGTCCTCCGGCAGGATCTCGACGGTGCCGCCCCGGATGACCGGCAGGTACAGCTCAAGGCCCGCGATGTCGAAGCACACCGTGGTGAGTGCCAACAGCGAGTCCGCGGAGTCGAACCCCGGATGCCGGGCCATGGCGCACAAGAAGTTGACCAGCGCACGGTGGCCGACGCGAACCCCCTTGGGAAGTCCGGTCGACCCGGAGGTGTAGATCAGGTAGGCGTCGCCATCCGGGTCCGACCGGTCGACCGGCGGCGCGGCCGACTCGGTCGCGCTCACCGCGACCGGGGTGACGTCCACGTCGGACAGCGCGTCGCGCAGGCTCGCGTCGGTGAGGACCAGCCGGGTGCCGGAGTCGGTGAGCATGTGCCGGATGCGGCCCACCGGGTAGATCGGATCGATCGGCAGGTACGCCGCCCCGCTCTTGACCACCGCAAGCAGGCTGACCAGCAGCTCGGGCGAGCGGGCCAGGTAGACGCCGACGAACGTGCCGGGGCCCGCACCGAGCTCGACGAGGCGACCGGCCAGCCGGTCGGCGGCCTGGTCGAGCTCGGCATAGCTGAGCGTGCGCTCCCCGGACCGCACCGCGATCGTGTCCGGGGCCGCGCAGGCCAGGTCGGTGACCAGCCGGCTCACCGTGCTCGCGCGCGGATAGTCCTCGGCCGTGTCGTTCCACTGCCGCAACAGCTCCTGCTCGGCCGGGTGCAGCAGGCCCAGTGCACCGACCGGCCGATCGGGTCCGGCCACGGCCTGCTCGTAGAACAGCGCGAGCCGATCGGCCAGCCACAGCGCCTGTTGCTCGGTGCAGTCGTGGAAACCGACCGCGCCATCGGTGTCGATGCCGATGGTCAGCGCGTGGGTCCCGGTCGATCCGCCGGGAAGGACGATCGCGACCGGCAGCCCGGCCCGGGCGACCCCGGTCACGCAGGGTTCGCGCAGCGGCAGATCCCGCCGGTACGGCGAGCGGTTCCTGATCGCCGCAACCTCGGCCCCGACCAGTTCGGCCAGTTCGGCCAGCGTCCGGTCGAGCGCGTCTTCGGGTCCACGCAACGGCAGGTCGGCGGCCAGCAGGGCGTTGCCGGGAACCAGAGCGAGCGCGACATCGCGTTCGCCGTCCCGAGCCAGCCGCGCGAGCAACGCGAACACGCCGGCCAAGGCCATGATTTCCGGCACGGCATCGCCGGTCCGCAAGGCCGGGGGCAGCGCCACCGGGCGCGGTTCGCACGCAACCGCCGCGAGCGCGCCGAACCTCGGCGGCGACAGAGGACTGAGCGCGTCGAGCACTCGCCGCCAGTATCGTTCCTGCCGCAAGCCCGCTCGACCGGCCTCCGTCAGCTCGGCGGCCTCGGCGTCTGAAAACTGCCGGAACCGGGCGTCGGCCAGGGCGAGCGGATCGACGCGCTCGCCGGTGAGGGTGGCCAGGTCCGTGAACCGGATGTCGTTGTCGACGGTGGCCACGGTGAGCACGTCGCGGCCGGCCGCCACGACGGTGCCGGGCGCGGCGACGGAGGGCTGGCCGGTCAGCTCGACCCCGCGCACCGCCAGCAATTCCGGACCCGTCGCGAGCAGCGCGGTGCCGAACGCGTTGCCGCCGTGGCCCAACGTCGTCGCTCGGACCAGCGCGTCGAGTTCGGCCGCCGGCCTGCGCCAGTCCACAAGACCGCCGCGTGGTGCTCCGTCGAAGCGGCCGTGATAAGTGCGCAGGGTGAGATCCTGCGGGGTGCGGGTCGCCGTGCCCGCGGCGAGTTCGTCGACCAGTTCACTGAAACTGTCCAAGGCCGCGTCGAAACAGGCCAGGTTCAGATCGTGCGCCGTACCCGCGGGATCGACCGCGACCGAGCGCTGCTTGAGGATGTCGCCGGTGTCGGCCTCGGTCTCGATCACGTGCCAGGTGACGCCGTACTGCTCGTCGCCGTCCAGGATGGCCCAACTGGTCGCGAACAGGCCCGCGTGCCGGGGCAGCGGTCCGTCGTGGAAGTTCACCGGCAGCCGGGTCGGCAGGGCGAGCACCTCGGCCGAGAGCATTCGCAGGTTGGCGATGCTGAACAGGTAGTCGAACCGCAGCGGCGCCAACCGTCGGGCGAGATCGCCCGCCAACGGCACCGCCGGCAGCCCGGCGCCTTCGGCCCAGGCCAACAGGTCCGGTTCGGGCGAGACCACCGCCAGAACCCGGTGTCCTCGCGCAAGGAGCACCCGCGTGCACTCGACCAGCAGCGGCTCCTCACCGATCACCACGGCGCTGAACGACTCGGTCATCCCCGGCCCCCGCCCTTGGCCGACAGTTCGGCCAACAGTTCCTCGACCTCGTCGTCGGACAGGCTCGCGACCAGCCGCTCGGCATCGTCCGCCGGTCGCGCCGGCTCGGCATCTCCGGCCGGTGGTGCGGGCTCGGCACTGAGGTGGCGGGCCAGGCGACGAATGGTGATCTGCTCGAACAGCAGAGTCGCGGGCTGCGAACCGAACTCGGCTTCCAGCGCCCGGGTCAGTTCCAGCGCAACCAGCGAATCCACGCCGTAGTTCTCGAAGGTGAGGTCGGGATCGAGGTGCTCGGGCGCCATGTCGAGCACCCGGGCGAAGACCGCGGTCACCTGCGCCAGGCCGTCCTGCGCAGCGGCCACGACGGTGACGCGTTCGGCCTCGGGCGCGGGTCGGGGGCCGCGCGTGGCGGGCGCGATCCCGTCGCTCACGGCGGCGATCACGCTCTGGAAAGCCGGACCTGCTTCGGAGATGGGAGAACCAATGCTGATGTCGGTGAAGCCGCAGGAAGCCAGCACGTCTCGCCACTGCCCCGCACTGGCCAGCGGCGAGCGCGGCAGGCGCTGCTCGGGGTCGGTGAAGCTCCACCAACCGGCGGTCAGCCCGAAGATCAGCGCCAACTGCCGCGCCACCCTGGTGCCCTCGACCAACAACAGCACGCCGCCGGCGCGCAACAGCGACTTGGTCCGGGTGAGCGTGTCGGCGAGTGCGGCGGTGGCGTGGAAGACGTTGGTGCCCAACACCACGTCGTACTCCGCGGACGCGCCGTCCGCCTCGATGTCGAGCACCTCGAAGCGGGCGAAGGAATACTCCTCGCCGAACCGCTGCCGGGCCTTGCGCACAAAGGCCGGGGACACATCGGTGAACACGTACTCGACCGAGTCGGAGTGCGCGGCCAGCGCGGCCAACACCGTCGCGCTCGTGCCACCGGTTCCCGCACCCACTTCGAGGATGCGCACCGTGGTCGCGGGCCGGGCCGACAACCGCGCAGTGACCTGCTCGACAACCAGCCGGGCCACTTCCGCGTTGCAGTGGTCGGTGACCGGATCGCCCTGGTAGACCGCTGCGACCCGGTCCGAGGAACCATTCGGGAACAGCACGTCGAGAGCCCGCAGCCGGCCGGTCAGCACCTCCGGCAGGGCAGCGAGGCACTCCCGCAGGAGGGTGGCGACCCCGGCGATGCCGGGCGCGCGAGCGATCAGCGCGTCGAGATCGGAACCCCGTTCGAGGACGGGTCGGTCGGGCACCATGTCCGACAGCGCCTGGAAGAACATGGCGTGCTCCGGCGTGACGGTGCGCTCGGACACGCCCGCCCGGCGCAGCGCCGCCGCGACCAGCCCGGGGACCAGACCCTCCAACTCGTCGACCGCGCGCTGGTGGCGCAGCAGTGCCGCATCGGCCGACGTGGTGCCGGCCAGCCGCACCTTGGGCGACCGGACCGGGTCGCCCGGTCGCACGGTTGTCGCCGTGTCAGGGTCGATGCCGAGGTCAGCCAGGATGCGCTGGTCCGCGTCGAAGGCGAACACCTGGGGCAGCCGAGAACCGAGCACCTGTTCCAGCACGGCCATGCCGGTTTCGGCGCCCAACGGACGCAGGCCAGCCGCTTCGACCCGGCGCAGCACCCGGGCCCGCTCGGAGTCCCCGCCCGCGTGCCAGTAGCCGAGGTTGAGCACGCGCACCGGGAAGGGCAGGATGCGTGCCGCGTGTAGCGCGTAGGCGTCGGCGAACGCACAACCTGCCGCATAGCCGGCCTGCCCGTGGTTGCCGGTGAACGCGACCCCGGAGGAGTAGCACAGCACGAAGTCAAGGGACTCGCCGCGCAGTGCCCGTAGCAGCGTCCACGTCGAGTCGGCCTTGGCGTCGAACGCCTCGCGCAGCCGCTCCGGCGACAGCTCCCGCATGCTCTGGTTGACCAACACCATCGCCGCGTGGAACACACCGTGCAGCACACCGAACTCGTCGTGGGCGACGCGGATCGCGGTCGCCAGCTGGTCTGGCTCGCGGGCGTCCAGGGCGAGGTAGCGCACCTGCGCGCCCGCCGTAGTCAGCTCGTCGATGATGCGCTGCCTGCGCTCGTCCAGCGGGGAACGTCCGACCACGACCAGCTTGGCCCGGTAGGCACGAGCCAGGTGCAGGCAGGTGTCCCGGCCGACGGTGCCGAGGCCGCCGATGACCAGGTACACGCCGCCATCGCGCAGCGCGGGCGGGGCCGGGGACAGTTCGACGGGTTCCAGTTCGCGCACCCGCCGGACCCCGGCCCGCAGGGACACCGGCACCGGCCGGGTCGTGCACGGTTCGGCCACGACCATCCCGGCGGCCTGCCCTGCTTCCGTCGACCGCACGTCGACCAGCGCGATCCGCAGGCCCGGACATTCCTTGCCCGCCACCATGGCCAGCCCGGCGAGGCCCGCGGCCCACGGCGCGGACGGATCGTCGGCGCCGAGCGGATGCACATCGGTCGTGACGACCTTGACGCGCAGCCGCTCGTCGAGCAGTCCGCGCCCGTCCAGGGCGCGCAGCACGCGGAACAGCGAGACCACGCCGCGGTCCGTGATCGCGTGCAGGCCGACCCGGTCGTCCGGCTCAGGCTCTGTCGCGGAGGCCAGGAAGTACACCAGATCGGGTCCGGTCAGCTCTCGGTCGAGTTCGATGTCGGTGAAACCTGGCCGGAGGCGTCGTACGTCGCCGTGTTCGGCGGCGATGGCGTCCGCCAGTTCGCTGTCCGGTCCGACGAGCAGGACCTGCCGGGCGGGTTCGGCGAGGGTGTCGGCCGCTCGCGCTCGCCACACCGGCCGGTAGCCGGGCACAGTCCGCGGCTTGGTCATCCGGTAGGTCAGGCCGAGGAAGCGGACCCGTACCGCGCCCGCGTCGTCGAGCACGAGCACGTCGTAGCGATCGGAGCCGGTCTCCCGCACCCAGGACCATCCGGCGCTGGGCACCGGGCCGAAGAACTCCACCCGGTCCGCCGCGAAGGGCAGCCGCAACCGCCCGTCGCGGCGCGCCAGCAGCGCCGCGACCGTGTGGATGGCCGCGTCGAGGAATCCGGGGTGCAGCGCGTACGTGTCGTCGTCAGGGGCGTGGCCGAGCCGGCTCATCACCTCGTCCGGGCCGAGCCAGACCTGCTGGACCCGACGGAAGAACGGACCGTACGGCAGACCCTGGTGCCGCAACGACTCGTAGAACGCGTCGTGATCCGGTCCGGTGTCCAATCGGGACCGCAGCGCGGCGATGTCGATCGCCTCCGGCGCGGCGGGTGCATCGGTGATGCGGCCGTAGGAGTACGGCGTGCCCTGGGCGCCACGCACCTCGTAGCGGTCCTCCTCGATGACGACCGACACGGACACCTGGCCCTGCGACACGGCCAGCGGCAACGCCCAGCGCACGTCAGCCAGCGCGCGGCCGACCAGGTCGCCGTGTTCCCGCGCGACGAGATCGAGGTGGCCGACCCCGGGCAGGATCGCCCGCCCGTCGACGATGTGGTCGCGCAGCACCGGCGCGTTCGCGGACAACGTGTGCTCGGGCTGGCGCACCACCGCGGTGGGCGCGATGTCCAGCCAGTGCCGGACCCGCTCGAACGGATAGGTCGGCAACGGCACCCGGCGGCGCGGCCGAGGCCGCAGCCGGTCGGCCAGATCCCAGTCGACCGTGATGCCGGCGACCCACATGCGGCCGAGCAGGTCATCCGCACCCGCCTCGATCTGCGCGGCCAGGAACTCCGCACCGCCGACGCCTTCCGCGAACAGACCGGACAGCGACGGATGCTGCTCGACCCGTCCTTGGTGCAGCCACTGGCCGACCTCGCCTCGGCCGATCGCGGCCAGCTTGGCGGCGGCGTCCACGCGGTCCGCCGCGACGAATGCGAGCCGTTGCGCCAGTTCCGGGCGGCCTATGCGCAGTGTGTAGGCGATGTCGGTCAACCGGAGCGGCCCGGTCACCGCCTGTGCCAGGTCGCTCGCGTAGCGACGCAGGCGCTGTTCGTCACGGGCGGACAACACGATGAGCTCGGGTGAGTCCGGATCGGCCGGCGCGTCCGGCACGTATTCCTCGACGATGACGAACGCATTGGTGCCACCTGCCCCGAAGGAACTCACCGAGGCGCGCCGCGGCGAGTCGCGCGGAGCAGGCCAGGGTGCGGCCTCACGCTGCACGGTGAACGGCGAGTGCTCGAAGTCGATGGCCGGGTTCAACTGGTCCGCGTGCAGCGTCGGCGCCAGGGTCGCGTACCGCAGTTGCAGCACCACCTTGGTCAGCCCGGCGATGCCGGCAGCGCCCTCCAAGTGGCCGATGCCGGACTTCACCGAACCGAGCGCGCAGAACCCGACGTCGCCGGTGTAGTTGGCGAACGCCTTGGCCAGTCCGGTGTGCTCGATCGGATCGCCGAGCGCCGTGCCGGTGCCGTGCGCCTCCACGTAGCCGATGCTGCGGGCGTCGATCCCGGACGTGGCCAGCGCCTGTTCGACCAGGGCTTGCTGCGCCTTGGGATTCGGCACCGTGTAGCCACTGGTCCGGCCGCCGTGGTTGACCACGCTGGCCCGGATCACGGCGTGCACGGTGTCGCCGTCGCGGACGGCGTCGGAGAGCCGCTTGAGCAGCACCGCACCGACTCCTTCACCCGGCACGTAGCCGGTCCCGCCCGCGCCGAACGCCCGGCACCGGCCATCGGTGGCCAGCATGGACTTGCTGCTCAGGTGCACATAGCGATCGGGGTGCACGGCCACGTTGACGCCGCCCGCGATGGCGTAGGCGCACTCGCCCCGCCGGATGCTCTCGCACGCCTGGTGCACCGCGACCAGCGAGGCGGAACACGCGGTGTCGATGACGACGCTGGGGCCGCGGAAGTCGCCGAAGTAGGAGACCTGGTTGGCGATCGAGGAGCGGTTGGCCAGCACCACCTGGTGGTTGCCCCGTGCCGACTCGGTGGCGCCGAGCACCGCGTAGTCGTCCCACATGACACCCACGAACACGCCCACGTCGTGGCCCTCACGGCCGAAGGCGGGCGGTGGGATGCGCCCGGGCGGATAGCCCGCATCCTCAAGCGCGGACCAGGCCGTTTCGAGAAACAGCCGTTCCTGCGGGTCCATGGAGCGGGCCTGCTTCGGCGCGATCTGGAAGAACAACGAGTCGAAACAGTCCACATCGGACATGAAGCCGCCCCAGCGGCCGTGGCTATGGCCGGGCGCGGCCGGGGCCTCGTCGTAGAGGGCGGTGGCATCCCACCGGTCGGCCGGGACCTCGGTAACGCAGTCGCGGCCGGCCACCAGGTTGCGCCAGAACTCGTCGAGGTCGGCCGCCTGCGGGTAACGTCCGCTGATGCCGATGATGGCGATGGGCTCGTCGGAGACGGCCGCGCGCGGCGCGGACGCGACCTCGACCACCGGGGCCGGGCGCTCGACCGGCGCGGAGGACTCGCCCCGCGCCGGGGACTGGATGGGCGCGGGGAACAGAGCGGCCACGGCGTCGGGATGCTCGACCAGAATGTGGTCGGTCAGCTCCTCGACGGTGCGGTGCTCGAAAAACACGCTGCCGCTCAGTCCGGGGAAGTCCTTGGCCAGCAACGCGCTGGCATCCATGATCAGCACTGATTCCATGCCGTAGTCCTGGAGCACGACCCGGCTGTCCAGCCGTCCGACGGGGAGCTTGAGCACGCCGGCCAGCACCCCGCGCAGGTGTTCCACCACCTTGCCGCGCGCGCCGTCCGCGATCCGGGCTTCCGGTGACCGAGGGGTGACCGGCGCGAGCGCCGCGCTCACCGTCGCCGGATCGCCCCAGGTCGGCACCTGCCACGGCGCCCCGACGGCCAGAGCGTGCTCGAACACTGCGACGCCCGCTTCACCGCTCAGCGGTCGCATCCCGGTGCGCCGCACATAGTGGGCCAGCTCCGCATCGCTGACCAGATCATCGACACCGCCGACAGCCCACAACGGCCAATCGAGCGAGATACCGACACCGGGCCCGACCCGGTCGCACAGGTAGAGGTCGGCAAACCGGTTGGCGGTGGCATAGCTCGCCGAGCCGAAGTCACCGATCACCGACGAGATCGACGAGAACACCACGAACAGGTCCAGCTCGTCCTCGCGGGTCAGCCGGTCCAGGTTGACCAGGCCGTGCGTCTTGGCGGCCAGCACCCGGGCGAACCGGGCCCGGTCCTCGGTGGCCAGACGTTCCTCGTCGGCCACGCCGGCCAGGTGGAACACCCCGTGCAACGCGCCGAACCGGCTCCGGGCATCGGCCAGCGCGGCGTCCAGCTCATCGGCCCGGGTCACGTCGGCGCGCACCGCGTGCACCTGTGCGCCGAGCTCGGCGAGCGACCGGTGCCAGGCGAGGTCCGGCTCGCCCCGGCCGATCAGGACCAGCGTGGCCCGGTACCGGCGGGCCAGGTGCTCGGCCAGCACCCGGCCGATCGCGCCGTTGCCGCCGGTGATCACGTAGACGCCTTCATCGCGCAGCACCGGTCCTTCGCCGCCGGTCACCGGCCGCAGCACACGTACCGCACGTTCTCCCGTCGCCGTGCGGCTGACCTCCAGCCCGGCCGTGCCAGCCCCCGAACGCAGCTCGGCCGCGACGGCGTCGGCCAGTTCCTCAGCGGACAGACCGGGTTCGACGGCCAGAGTCGACAGTTCGAAGCGGGGTGCCACCGCCCCCGTCGATCGAGCGAACCCGGTCAGGGCGCCGTGCTCCGGTCGATCCCGGCCTTCGTACACGAGGACGCAGCGGACCTTCCCGGACAACGCGCCCGAAGTCACCGCACCGAGTAGGTCAAGCACCCGCGCGCAGACTCGGTCCAACTCTGTCGCCGGGTCGGCGCCGGACGGTTCGAGGACGATCGCCACATCCAGATCACCAGCGACCGAGCCGGTCGGCAGGGGGATCACCCGGCGCCACAGCCGGGCCGCCGCCGTCTCCAGCTCGGGACCCAGCAGGGCCAGGGTGTCGGTCGATCGGCCCGGTACCGGTTCGCCGGTCACCTCCCATTGCGGGGCGTAGCACCGGATCTCCCCGGCGGGAGCACTGGACATGGATCGGCCCACGAAGTCCCGGATCTGGGCCAGCACGTGGCCGTGCTCGTCGTAGAGGGTCAGGTCGAAATGGCGAACCCCGGCCTGTTCAGCAGTCAGCCTGCTGTGGGCCGAGCGGACAGCGTCCAGCTCACCGAACGCGTTGAGCGCGCCGAGGCTGAACGGCACGGCCACCTCGTCCGGCGTGATACTCCCGCCGATCCAGTGACAGGCGCGCAGGGCGCCGTCGAGCAGCGCCGCCGGCGATGCCGCGCCCAGCCGCACCAGGGCTTCGTCGGAACCGGCCCGGATCTCCTCGATGACCTGGTAGGCCGGGCCGTAGTCCAGGCCGGCAGCGTGGTAGTCGGCGTAGGCCCCGGCCCTGTCGCGCACTGGCGTCAGCCGCTCGCGCACCTGATCGACATCCTGGGCCTGCGCGACCTCGGACGGCAGGGCAACGGCTCTGCCCCGGGCGTGGGTGAGACGTGCACCGGACGGTGCGCTGTAGACCTCGAAGCTCAGATCCGGCAGGAAGGACACGTACAAGTCCAGCGCACTGCTCGACAGTTCGGCCGCCTGCCCCCACACCAGGTCGCGCACGGCGTGCCGGACGGTCGGCTCGGCCAGATCAGCGGCAGCGCGGACGAACTCCACCGTGACGGCTCCGGCCAACACCGGCCTGCCGGCCACGATGTGGTCGCGCACCAGGGGATCGCCGGCCCGCAGGGTCTTGCGGAACCGCGTCTCGGCGACCGTCGACTCGTTGGCGTCCACCAGCGGATGCAGAGCGCTGGTGCCCAAGTCGGGTTCCAACGGAAGCCAGTAGCGCTCGGACGCGAACGGATAGCGCGGAGCACGGACCCGGCGCGGTGTCGGCCCGGGGTGGGACTCGTGCCAGGCCAGCCAGTCCACGTCCTGGCCGGCCAGCCAGTTTCGCGCCGATTCCGCCAGCGGCCCGGTCCCGGCTATCTCGGTCGCCGGTCCGCCCTCTGCGAAGCGGCGCAGCGCCGCGACGATCTGCGCCCCGTCCGTGGCCAGCACCGCGAACCGGGAGGCCATGGCCTCCCGGCCCACCTGCGTGGTGAAGCACAGGTCGGCCAACGGAATCCGCTCGGTGTCCAGGAACTCCGCCGCCTGCCCGGCATACTCGCGCAGGCGTTGCTCGTCCCGGGCCGAGAGCAGGTAGAGCAACGGATCGTCGGCCTGCTGAGCGCCCGCCGGCGTGGCGGCGCTCAGGTCGCGTCGCGGCGATTCCTCCACCACCAGGTGCGCGTTGGCGCCACCGGCGCCGAACGAGCTCAGCCCGGCACGGCGCGGCCGGTCGCGGTCCGGCCAGGGGGCCAACTCCCGCTGCACCCGGAACGGCGAGCGCGCGAAGTCGATGTTGGGGTTGAGTTCGGACGAGTGCAAAGACGGCACCAGGGTCTGGTGCTCGAACTGCAACAGCACCTTGGTCAGCCCGGCCACGCCCGCGGCCGATTCGAGGTGCCCGATGTTGCTCTTCACCGAGCCGATCGGCCAGGCGCCGGGCCCGACCTGGGCGTCGGAGTAGGCGTTGGTCAGGCCGGTCAGCTCGATCGGATCACCGAGGTTGGTGCCGGTGCCGTGCGCCTCGATGTAGTCGATGTCGCTCGGGTGCAGTCCGGCGCGGTTCAGGGCAGTGCCGATCACCTTCTGCTGGGCGTGCGGGCTGGGCACCGTGTAGCCATTGGTCCGGCCACCGTGGTTGAGCGCGCTGGCCAGGATGACGCCGTGGATGCGGTCACCGTCGACGAGGGCCTGCCGGTAGGGCTTGAGCAGGACCGCGCCAACCCCTTCGCCCGGCACGTAACCGTCGCCACCGGCGCCGAAGGCCCGGCACCGGCCATCCGATGACAAGTACCGGCCCTGACTCAGGAAGGCGTACTTGTACGGGTGCACCGACACGTTCACGCCGCCGGCGATGGCCAGTTCCGACTCACCGCCGCGCAGGCTTTCGCAGGCCAGATGGATGGCGGTCAGGGAGGACGAGCACATGGTGTCCAGCGCCATGCTGGGACCGGTGAGGCCGAAGACATGACTGACCCGGTTGGCGATGGTCGCGAACGACGACCCGGTCAGCTCCCGCCCACCGCGCAGCGCGTCGACCGCGCCGTGGAACTGGTACTCGCCGTACATGACGCCGACGTAGACGCCGACGGCCCGGCCGGACAGTTCGGCCCGGCGGTACCCGGAGTCCTCCAAGGTGTGCCATGCGCACTGCAGGAACAGACGCTCCTGCGGGTCCATGATCTCGGCCTGGCGGGGCGAGATCCCGAAGAAGACCGGATCGAACCGGTCCACGTCGCGCAGGAAGCCGCCCCACCGGGTGTGGGCCCGGCCCAGCGCCGCCGGATCAGGGTCGTACCAGCGATCGGCGTCCCAGCGATCGGCGGGGATCTCGGTGACGCAGTCGCGGCCGGCCGCCAGGTTGGCCCAGAACTCGTCCAGGTCGTCGGCCATCGGGTAGCGCCCGGCCACGCCGATGACGGCGATCGCGGTGTCCTCGGGTGTGCTCGATGGCAGCGGCCTGCTTCGGCTCGGCCGAACGGCGTGCTCGATCGGAGCCTGGGCCCGCTCGCCGTGTAGTGCGTGTGCGTGGTGTTCGGCGAAGAAGTCGGCAAGTTCGCCCAGGGTCGAGTACTCGAAGAACAGAGTCTTGGACAGGCCGGGGACGTGCTTGTCCAACTCGCGGTTGAGCTGGGTGATCACCAGCGAGTCGATTCCGTACCGGTCGAAGGGCTGGTCCTGCGAAAGTTCGTCCGGGTCGAGCCCGGTCTGCGCGGCGACCAACGTCCGCAACAGCAGCAACGCGGCGGCGCGGTCGCCGTCACCATCACCGTCGCCGGTACCGCCGCCGCGCGGTGGGGCGGCGACCGGAGTGGTGATGCCCGCGGTGATCTTGTCGAGGTCGCCGTAGGCCGCGACCAGCGCACCGGACGCGCCGAGCGCGTGTGGCAGCAGCGCGAGGCCGTCGGCGGTGGGCAGCACGCCGAAGCCGGTACGCGCGCTGTTCTCGGCGGCGGCCTCGGCCGACTGGCGCATGCCGCCCTCGGCCCACAACGGCCAGGCGATGGCGCTCACCCGGCCGCTCCGCTCGGCGTAGGACTCCAGGTAGGCGTTGGCGTAGGCGTAGTCGGTCTGGCCTGCGTTGCCGATGTGCGCGGCGATCGAGGAGAACGCGACGAAGAAGTCCAACGGATCCTCGGCGGTGACCGCGTCGAGTTCGCGGATGCCGGTGACCTTGGGCGCCAACACGTCCGTGAAGTCCACAGCGGACTTGTTCAGCGCGAATCCGTCCCGCAGCACGCCCGCCGCGTGCACGATGCCGTTGAACGGTCCGAATTCGGCGCGGATCGCGGCCAACCGCTCCGGGTCGGTCACGTCAGCACTGCGGTAGATCATCCTGGGGTCGAGTCCGTGCGGAGGTTCCACACCGCGTCCGATCAACACCACCTGCGCGTCGGCCTGGCTCAGCAGCCAGTCGGCGACCAGCCGGCCCAACCCGCCGGCGCCACCGGTGATCAGGTAGACACCGCCGTCGCGGATCGGCACCCCAGGCGCGTCCGGTGCGGCGACCAGGACCGGCACCCGACGCCCCGAGGAGACGTACATGACCTCGGGATCGGTACCGGGACCGGCCAGTTCCCCGCTAAGCGCGGTGAGTTCGTCCACATCGACGCCCAGGCCGACGGCCTGGACCGCGAGCAGCGGGTTCTCCGCCCGCATGGTCCGGGCGAAGGCACCCAATGCGGCATATTCGGGCCGGGGCCCCGTGGCGTCGTGCCGGTGCGTCAGCAGGACGCGAACCGGAGTGGTCGGTCGAGAGCTCAGCAGGTGCCGAACGACCTCCAGCGCCTGCTCCGGTTCGGGCTCGTCCACCACGACGACGGCGGCGTTGGCGAGGTCCGTCACGCCGCGCGCAGCGATGATGTCCGCCAGTCGCTCCCGGCGCTCCGCGTTCTCAGCGATCACCACCCCCGCGCCGTGGATCGGCGTCGCCGCACCGGTCAGCGGGGCATCAGCCCAGGATCGCGTCAAGAGCGCCGACCGTCGGGATCCTCGCAACACCCGGACGACGAGGTCCCGCAGCCGCGCGAGTACCCGGCCGTCCGGCGCGATCAGCGTGATGTCGGCCGTGGCCGACCGGTCACCGCGTTGGCCGACCGTCACCCAGGCGTGACAGGGCCCTGACACCGCTTCGTACGCGATCAGCTCGCCCAGCGCCATCGGCAGAAAACCATCGACGTCCTGATAGGACTGGGCGAGCGTGAGCACGAGCGCGTGCAGCGCGCCGTCAAGCAGAGCTGGATTCAGCAGGGCGCCGTCCAACGCCGAGCCCTCCGGTGGCGTCAGGGTGGCCAGCGCGACGTCGGCACCCAGCACGACCTCGGTCAACGCCCGCATCCGTGGGCCGTAGTCCAGGCCGTACCCGCGCAACGCGGCGTAGCCCGTCACCGCGGCGAGCAGATCGGTGCAGCGGTCCGCCAGCGCCGCCGGGTCGATCGGCGCGGCCGGCTCGATGGGATCGTCCCGCAACCGGCCCGAAGCATGCACGTTTCCGTCGTCGGTCACCTCGAAACCGACCGTGTCGCGCTCCCGCCAGAGCGAGACCAGCGCGGTGCGGGGGCCTGCCGCGTAGGACAGCGGTTGTTCGAAGGAGACGTCCGTGAGCCGAACCGGAGCGCCGAGCGCCAGAACACCTGCGGCCCTGGCCAGTTCGAGGTAGCCGACCGCGGGCATGACCGGTTCGCCGCCCACTCGATGATCGGCCAGGTAGAACTCGTCGCCGGAACGAGAACTGCGGTACGCGGCTCCGTCCAAGTCGGACACGTTCTCGTCCAGCATGGGATGCGGGCCGCCGACGGCGACCGGTGCGATCGGTCCGTCGAGCCAGCAGCGGCGTCCCTCGAACGGATAGGTCGGCAACGGCACCCGGCCGCGCAGCTCGGCCGCGAACCACGCCGCCCAGTCGACGTCAGCCCCGGCCGCCCAGGCTCGGGCGACACCCGCCCACAGCCCGTCCGCGGCGCTCAACGCCAAGCCACGCACGGCCTCGTCCGTCCCCCGCATCGGGAAGCCACCCGACGCTGGTGTTTCATCGGCCAGACGGGCGGCGATCCGCGCCCCGATCCCGTCGCCGTGGCCGGCCGCCGGCCGAATGCCCCAGTCCAGCCAGCAGCGGGCCATCGCGTACTGCACCGCGAACACGGGTCCGTGCGCCAGGGCCGCGTCGTAGTGCTCGGCGAAGGCAGGCTCGACGCGCCACTGTCGCGCGAGATCCTCGGCGTCGGCCAGCTCTTCGGTGAAGACGAAGGACACCACGCCCGCCGCCGGGTGTTCGGGGACCTGCGCAGCGCGCAACGCCCGCGCCAGCGCGGCGTTGTCGGATCCGGTGACCGCGATGCGGTACTCGTGGCGCCGCCGACCGACCGCGAGCGTGTAGGCGATGTCGGCGGCGGGCCGGTCGTCGTCGACGAGGTGATCGGCCAGATTGGTCGCGACGGTGCGCAGCGCGGTCGGCGTGCGGGCGGAACACACCAGCACCTGCGTGGCCCGCGAAGCACCGGCGACCGGGGCGGGCGGCGCCTCCTGGAGCACGGCGTGGGCGTTGGTGCCGCCAATGCCGAACGAGCTGACCCCTGCGCGTAGCGGGCCTTCGGCGGTCCAGGGTGCGGCGTCGGTGCTGACCGTGAACGGGGTGGCGGCGAAGTCGATGGCCGGGTTGGCCGATCGGAAGTTGAGGGTCGGCACAAGGGTCCGGTGCCGCATCATCAACGTCGCCTTGATCACCCCGGCCACGCCCGCCGCGGCGTCGAGATGACCGAGGTTGGACTTGACCGTGCCGATGGCGCAGAAACCGACGTCGCGCGTACCCGCCGCGAACGCCTTGGCCAGGGCGGACACCTCGGCCGGGTCGCCGAGCCGGGTCGCGGTGCCATGCGCCTCGATGTAGCCGATCGAGCGCGGATCGACGCCGGCCACGGTGTGCGCCTCGCGGATGACGGCGGCCTGGCCCGCCACCCCCGGTGCCGCGAAGCTCACCTTGCCCGCGCCGTCGTTGTTGGTCGCCGTACCCTTTATCACCGCGTGGATGGTGTCCCGGTCGGCGATGGCCTCGCGCAGCGGCTTGAGCACCAGCACGCCAACCCCGTTGCCGAGCACCGTGCCGCTGGCTTCGGCGTCGAAGGTCCGCACGTACCCGTCCTTGGACAGGATCGCGCCGTCCTCGTAGAGGTAGCCCTTGGTCTGCGGCAGTTTCACCGTCACGCCGCCCGCGAGCGCCATGTCACACTCGCCGTTGATCAAACCCTGGCAAGCAAGGTGAATCGCGACGAGGGAGGTGGAACATGCGGTCTGCACGGTGTAGCTCGGTCCCTTGAGATCGAGCTTGTAGGACAGTCTGGTGGCGAGGAAGTCCTTGTCGTTGCCCACCATCACGGCGAAGTGGTTGGCCGTACTGGTCTGGTCCACCCGAGGCAGCACCTGCTGCTGCAGATAGGTGTTGATGGCAGCGCCCGCGTAGACACTGATCAGTCCCGGAAACCGCGCCGGGTCATATCCGGCGTCCTCCAACGCGGCGTGCCCGGTCTGCAACAGGATGCGGTGCTGCGGATCGATCATCTCCGCTTCGGCGGGCGTGTACTCGAAATAGTTGGTGTCGAACAGGTCGATGTCAGGTAGCACGCCATGCGCGGGAACGTAACTCGGATCATCCAGCAATCGCGCCGGAATTCCCGCTTCGGCCAGTTCCGTGCGGCTGAACCGGGTGATGCCCTCGCGGCCTTCGCTCAGCAACCGCCAGAAGGCGGAGATGTCGTCCGCGCCGGGAAAGCGGCACGCCATCCCGATGATCGCGACGTCCATCTGCCCTGCCATGTCCTCAGGACTGCTCACTGACCCCCAACTTTCCCCAGCTCATGGACGCACCACCGGACGGCGTGGCCCCCGCCAGCGCACCTATGCTTCGGATCTAAATCGAATCGACCCCAGCGTCAGACCGGCCGAGTACACGCCCCCTGTCCGACCGCGTCGACTTCCTCGTACAGCAAGTGCCGGAAACCGGCCGCACCGCGCTCACCCTGGCTGTGGTGCTTCATCTGGCCGGCCCGTCCGCGACGGCCCGCAACCGGGACAGGCTCAGGTCCGGGTCCGCCACGATCGCCCGCAGCAGCCGGGTGAGCGCGTGCACCAGGTCCCGCGCGGTCGGCTCGGCGTACAGATCGGTGCTGTACTCCAGGTAGCCCCGCAGGCCGTCGCCGGTTTCCCGGACGACCAGGTTCAGGTCGAACTTCGCCAGTCCCGGGTGGGCGGGCAGCGGGGTCACCGAGACGTTCGCAGGCGCGTCGCGACTGTCAGTGGGCGCGGCGGGCAAGAGGTTGAACACCACCTGGCACAGCGGCGGGTGGGACGCGTTCGCCGCCGGCGCGAGATCGCGCACCAACTCGGTGAACGGCAGGTCCTTGTGTTCGTGCGCCTCAGCCGTCACCTGCCTGGCCTCGCCGAGCACCTCGGCGAAGGTCCGGGAGGGTGTCACGTCCAGACGCATCGCGAGCCGGTTGGAGAAGTAGCCGACCAACGGCTCCAGTTCGATCCGCGGCCGGTTGCTCACCGGGGAGGCGATCGCCAGGTCCGTGCTGTCGCCGTGTCCGCCGAGCAGCACCGCGAACGCGGAGAGCAGCGTCATGTACAGCGTCGCGCCGCGTCGGCGGCCGAGTTCACGCAGCTCGGTGAGCACGTCCTGCGGGATCGTCACATCCACGGCGGCGCCCTGGTACGACCGCACCGGACCACGCGGGTGATCGGTGCGCAGCCGCACGCACGGCGGCAGGCCGGCCAGTCGCCCTCGCCAGTACGCGCGTTGCCGGTCCAACTCGGCCGGACCGACGGCCTGACGCTGCCAGCGGGCGAAGTCGCCGTACTGCCAGGCCAGCGGCGCCAGATCCGGCGCGCGGTGCTCGGCGTCGGCCCGGTACAGCTCGAACAGATCGGCGAAGACGATGTTCATGGACCATCCGTCGAAGACGCCCCAGGGCCGGGTCAGCGTCAGGACGTGGCCGCCGTCCGGGCGCGGCAGCAAGTGCACCCGCAGCACCCGCGGATCCGCAGGGTCGAACGGGCGGAGGCGTTCCTCCCGCAGCCAGCCGTCGAGCGCGTCCTCGCCGACCTGCTCGACGACGACCTCGACTCGGTTGTCCCCGACGACCTGCAGGACTTCGTCACCCTCGACGCGATAGCCCGTGCGCAGCACCTCGTGCCGGTCAACCAACGCGTGCACGGCACGGGCGAGCACGGCCCGATCCAGTTCTCCGCCGATCCGCAGCGCGACCTGGACGTTGTCGTAGGCCGTCCCGAGCCGGGCGTGTTCGGGACGGTCCAGGAACCACAGTTCGCTTTGCTGGAGGGAGATCGGTGGCGCGCCCGCCGACACGGACACCGTGGCCTCCGCGTCCGGACCGTCCCGCAGTGCCTGCAACGCGGCCGCCGCCTCCCGCATGGTCGCGCCGGTGAGCATCAGCCGCAGCGGCAACCGCACTCCGAACTCCCGCTGCACCCGCATGGTCAGCCGGACCGCGAGCAGCGAGTGCACGCCCAGCGCGAAGAAGTCGTCGTCGAGTCCGACCCGGCTGATCTCGAACATCTCCTCGACGAGGCGGCAGAGCACTCGCTCGGCCTCGGTGCGCGGCGCCGCGTAGGCCGCCTTGACCACGCTGTCCTCGCCGGGCGCGGGGAGCGCGCGCTTGTCGACCTTGCCGTTGCGGGTGACCGGAATGTCCTCCAGCACCATGAACAGCGTCGGGACCATGTAGTCCGGCAGGCTCGCGGACAGGTGTTCCCGAAGCGCCGCAGTCAGCCCGGGACCGAGGTCGGCGAGTTGCGGGAAGTTCGAAGTCCGCGTGGCGCGGTACGGCTCGCGGGCGCGCACCTCGGGCAGCTGGTCGCGGCCGAACAACAGGTCGATGCCGTCCGGCCGATTCTGCGACCAGGTGGCGCAGACCCGATAGCCGAGCCGCTCGGCGTGGGCGAGAACCGACTCCAGGTCGCGGACGGCCGCCGCGGCCCGCTCGTCCAGCCGCGCACCGCCCCGCAACGGCTCGATCTCGACGGTGGGCAGCCCCTGTGCCAGCTGGGCCACGACCCCGACATCGTCGGCGATGCGCGGGTTGACCAGGCCTGCAACGCCGAACCGGTCCGGCGCTCCGGCGTCCAGCAGTGCGAGCAGCTCGTCCGTGGTGCCGGCGTGGCGCCACGGCAGCGGCCGCGACGGCACCCGCGCGCCCTTCGTCAGCACGACGTCGTAGCGGTAGGCGAGCATCTCGTTGTCGCCGAGACCGCGCTTGACCATCAGGTCTACTGAACCCAGCTCACTGAATCGCTCGGAAAGGCGCGCGAAGTACGTGGGGCTGACGAGCAGTTCCGTCTCCTGCCGAGCACGGCGGCGCACCTGCGCGGCCAGCGCCGCCACCGTGGTGCGGCCCCGGGCGCTACCGCGTTCGATCGCGCCGATGTGCGCGGTCAACAGGTCCAGGTTGCGCACGTCGCCGATGAACAGGCGGCCGCCGTCGGAGAGCAACGGGAGCAGCCGGGCGATGACCTGTTCGAGGTAGTAGCAGCTCGGGAAGTACTGCGCGACGGAGTTGATCACGATGGTGTCGAAGGTCGCGTCGGGCAACGGGGCGGTGAGCGCGTCGCCCTGTTCCAGCGTGACGTGGGACCACCCGCGGCGCTCGACCCCCCGACGCACGTCGGCCAGCACCGCTGCGGCGAGGTCCACCGCGTGCACGGCCTCGCACTGCTCGGCGTAGCGGAACAACAGCAACCCGGTGCCACAGCCGATCTCCAGCAACCGCCTCGGCCGCAGCGCGACGATGCGATCGACGGTGCCGTCGATCCACTCTCGCATCTGTTCGTCGGGAATCGCCGTGCCGGTGTAGCTGCTGTCCCAGCCGACCAGGTTGAGGTCGTCGGCGACCCGCTCGTCCGGCGCGCCCTGCTTCTCGAAGATCTGCCGCCAGTGCGTCAGGTGCTCGGCGACCTGCTGCCGCGCGGACTCGTCCAGCCATTTGGCGCTGGGCCGCACGTAGCCGATCAGCGCGCGGTCCTCACCGTCACCGTGCGGGAGGACGACCGCGCCCGCGACGGCGTCGTGCCGCAGCAGCGCGGTCTCCACCTCGCCGAGTTCGATGCGCACGCCGCGGACCTTCACCTGGTCGTCGGTGCGGCCCAGGAACTCCAGCCCTCGGTCGTGCCACCAGCGCACCACGTCGCCGGTGCGGTACATGCGCTCGCCCGCGGGAACGAACGGATCGGGCACGAACCGCTCGGCGGTCAGGTCGTCCCGGCCGACGTAGCCCCGGGCCAGCTGGACACCGGCGAGGTACAACTCCCCCGGCACGCCGGCCGGCACGATGCGCCGCCGCGAGTCCAGCACGTACACGCGGGTGTTGGGCACCGGGTGACCCATGCTCACCCGGTCGCCATCAGGCCGGACCTCGTTCTCGGTCACGTCGATAGTCGCCTCGACCGGTCCGTAGAGGTGGTGCAGCTCGGCGTCCAGCACCCGGTGGAACTCCCGCGCGAGCGACACCGGCAGCGCCTCGCCGCCACACAGCACCCGGCGCAGGCTTGTGCACCCGGTGACGGTCGGTTCCTCCAGGAACAGCCGCAGCATGGAGGGCACGAAGTGCAGGGTCGTCACCTCGCTTCGCTGGATCAGTCCGGCCAGGTAGGCCGGATCCTTGTGTCCGTCGGGCCGGGCGATCACCAGACAGGCGCCGGCGGCCAACGGCCACAGCAACTCCCACACCGACACGTCGAAGCTGGCCGCGGTTTTGTGCAGGACACGGTCCTGCTCAGTCAGCTGGTAGCGCTGCTGCATACCCGTGATGCGATTGACGACCGCACGATGCGGGACGACGACGCCCTTGGGACGGCCGGTCGAACCGGAGGTGTACAGCACGTAGGCAGCCCGGTCGCCGCTCACCGCGACGCCGGGAGCGCTGGCCGGCCAGGCGCTGGTGTCCGGCAGTTCGGTGAGCACGAGCGCGGGCGTGGCCTGGGCGAGCATGTGCTGCGCCCGCTCGAGGGGCAGATCCGGCTCGACGGGCAGGTACGCCGCGCCCGCCTTCAGCACGCCGTACACCGCCACCAGCAGGTCGATCGACCGCGGCAGCCGGATGGCGACCACATCGTCGGGCCGTACCTCCCGCGCCATGAGCCAGTGCGCGAGCCGGTTGGCTCGTTCGTTGAGTTCGCCGTAGCTCAGCGTCTCGTCCTCGTGCACCAGGGCGAGGCGGCCCGGATCGAGGTCGGCCTGCTCCTCGAACGCCGCGACCACCGAGACGTCCGGCACCGGGACGAGCGGGCCGCGCCACACCGCCAGCAGACGGTGTCGCTCGGCCGCCGGCAGCACCTCGATGTCCAGCGCCTTCGTCCCGACGCCGTCGTCCGCGGCGAGACCGGCCAGCAGGCCGGCGAGCGCGGCTTCCACGCAGTCGAGCACGTCCTCGGGCGAGATCCGCTCGTCGACCCGGACATGCAGCGACAGCGAGTCGCCGAAGTCGTCCAGCGCGACAGAGAGCGGGTAGTTGGTGGCGTCGGTCTCGGCGATCCACCGCACGCCGTGATCTTCGGCCGGCGGGTCCGACGGCGCGGCGCGTCCCGGTTCGAAGTGGCGCACATTGACCACCGCGGTGAACAGCGGCGCTTCGCCGTCCATGCCGCTGCACCGCTGCACCAGGCTCAACGGCGTCTGCTCGCGGGCGATGAGGTCCGCGAGCCCGCGATCGACCTCGTCGACCAGCTCGCGGACGGTCAGGTCGGCCAGCCGCAGCCGCAGCGGCAGCGTGTTGATGAGGTTGCCGAGCATCGCCTCGACGCCGGGCACACCCTGGAGGCGTCCGGACAGGACGGTGCCGAACACGACGTCCTCGCGACCGCTGGTGGCGGCCACGACCCGCGCGTAGGCGGCATGGAACAGGCACGCGGGACTGACGCGCAGCCGTTTCGCCTGCGCGCGCAGGGCTTCGGTGAGTTCACCCGGCAGCCCTCGGCGCAGCTGCGAGAACCGCCGCGCGTCGCCGCGCACCTCGGTCAGGCCGAACGGGGCCGTCGGCTCGACCACGTCGCCGAGCGCCGCTCGGAAGTAGGCCTCGGCGTCGTCGGAGGCGAGCCGGTGCCGGGTGTGGGCGACGAAGTCGCGGTACGGTGCGGTCGGCGCCAGCCGGTCGGCCTGACCGGCCAGGTGCGCGGTGACCTCCGCCATGCTGAGCCGGATCGAGGTGGCGTCCTCGATCAGGTGGTGCGAGGTGAGCACCAGGTAGCGGCGCTCGGAGTCGGGGTCCTCGGCGACGACCAGCCGCTGGAGCGGGGCCCGGTCGACTGGGATCCGTTCCGCACCGTGCAGGAGCTCACGGGCCTGCGCCTCGGTGTCGCCCGGCACCAGCCGGATCCGCTGCACGTCCAGCTCCGCGTGCCGGTACACGACCTGCACCGGCTCGGGCAGACCAGTGGTGAGGACCGCGGTCCGCAGCACGTCGTGCCGGGCGACCATGGCCCGCAGCGCGTCGATGAACGCGGTGGTCGCGGCCTCGTCCCGCGCGGTGAACAGGATGGAGACCAGGTACGGGTCGTTCTCGGGATCGAGCAGGTGATGGAACAGGATGCCTTCCTGCGCCGAGGCGAGCGGGTACACGTCCGCCACGTTAGCCACGCCACCGGGCACGGTGGCCACCACCGCGTCGATCTGCTCCTGGGTCAGCTCCACCAGGGGCAGCAGTTCGGGTGTCAGTCGGCGGCAGTCGGCCGGGATCGGGTTGGCGGGCACCGAAAAGTCCTCGGTCGTCCCCGCCGTGAGCAGGGCGGCCAGGTCGGCCAGGGTCGGCGCGCCGAACACGTCGCGCACCCGGACCGCGAAGCCGTGCTCGGCCAACCGCGCGACCAGCACCGGGATGAGCAGCGAGTGCCCGCCCAACGCGAACAGGCTGTCCTGGGCACCGATCCGCGACTCGTCGAAGCCGAGCAGCTCGGCCCACAGCCCGGCGAGCAACCGCTCGGCGTCGGTGCTCGGCGCCGCGTAGGACTGCCTGGCGACGTCATCGATGCCCGGTGCCGGCAGCGCCTTCCGGTCGAGCTTGCCGTGCGCAGTGACGGGCAGCGAGTCCAACGCCACGAAGGCGCTGGGCACCATGTGCTCGGGCAGGGCACGGGCGAGGAATCGGGAGAGCTCGGTCTGCGGGTCCGCGAGGTCTGTGTCGGGAGCGAGCACGGCGTAGGCCACCAGCCGCGGATCGTCGCGCTGATCGGTTCGCAGCACCACAGCGCACTCACGCACCGCGGGATGCTCGCCCAACCGGTGTTCGATCTCGCCCAGTTCGATCCGGAAGCCGCGCAGCTTCACCTGCTCGTCGGCTCGGCCGAGGAACTCAAGGGTGCCGTCGGCCAGCCACCGCACCAGGTCCCCGGTGCGGTACATGCGCGCGTCCGGCGTCGCCGCGAACGGGTTCGGCACGAACCGCTCGTCAGTGAGCTCCGGCTGGTTGAGATAGCCCCGCGCCAGGCCGTCACCGGCGATGTGGAGCTGCCCTACACAGCCGATGCCCTGCGGGCGCAGCGCTTCGTCCAGCACGTACAGCTGGATGTTCTGGATGGGCCTTCCGATGGGTACCCGGGCAGGGGTGCCGGGCGGGCAGGTCCAGTGGCTGACGTCCACGGCGGCCTCGGTCGGACCGTAAAGATTGTGCAGCGGCGCGGGGTGCCGCTCGTAGTGTCGCGAACAGAGGTCGGGCGGCAGCGCCTCGCCGCTGCAGAACACCTGGCGCACGGACTCGCACGCGGACCAGACGGGCTCGTTCAGGATGGCCCGCAGCATCGACGGCACGAAATGCAGGGTCGTGACACCGAAGCGACGGATGGCGGAGACCAAGTAGGCCGGGTCTTTGTGACCCTCGGGCCGCGCAAGGGCCAGCCGCGCGCCGGCAAGCAGGGGCCAGAAGAACTCCCACACCGACACGTCGAAGCTGAAGGGCGTCTTCTGCAGCACGACGTCCCGCTCCGTGAGCGAGTACTCGTTCTGCATCCATTCGATGCGGTTGACCGCGGCCTGGTGCTCGATCATGACGCCCTTGGGACGCCCGGTCGACCCGGAGGTGTGGATGACGTAGGCCAGATTGTGCGAGCCGAGACCCGGCACGACCACGGCGTCGTCCCGGCCCGCCGCGAGTTCCTGGCCGGTCGCGTCGCGCACCGAGCCGTCGCCGTGCAGCCGCAGCACGGTGGCGCGGCCCAGGGGCACCGCGTCCACCTCCGGCTGGGCCAGCACGATGCCCACCCCGGAGTTCTCGACCAGTTCGGTGATGCGCGCGGCCGGGTTGGACGGTTCGATCGGCATATAGGCGCCGCCAGCCTTGAGGATGCCGTAGATGCCCGCGACCATCTCGGCCGAGCGGGCCGCGTACAGACCGACCACGGTGTCGGGGCCGACGCCCAGATCCCGCAGCGCGTGCCCGATCCGGTTGGCCCACGCGTCGAGCCGCGCATAGCTGATCTCGCGGTCGCCGTCCACCACCGCGACGGCCTCCGGGTGCCGGCGCGCCCGCGCCTCGAACAGCTGGTGCAGACAACTGTCCCGGGAGTACTCGCGCGCCGTGTCGTTCCAGGTCCGCAGCACCAGCTCCCGTTCCTGTGCGCCGACCATGTCCAGACCGGACAGGCTGGACTCGGGCGCGACCGCGATCGCCTCCAGCAGCGAGGTGTAGTGCCCGATGAAGCGCTCGATGGTGGCCGGGTCGAACAGGTCGGTGTTGTACTCGACCGCACCGAGCAGACCGGTGGGGACTTCGCGCAGGTCCAGGGTCACGTCGAACTTGGTGATGTCGAAATCGAATCCGACCGCGGAGGTGGTCATTCCGCCGAGGCTGATGTCCTGCCCGGTCGACGCCTCCTGCAAGACGAACAGGGTCTGGAACACGGGCGAGTGGCTGAGGCTGCGCTCCAGCTGGAGAGCGTCCACCACCATCTCGAACGGCACGTCCTGGTGGTCGAAGGCGGCCAGCGCGGTGCGCTTCACTGCGGCCAGCAGGTCGGGGAAGGCCGGGTCGCCGGCGAGGTCGGCCCGCATCACCACAGTGTTGGCGAACAGGCCCACGAGGTCCTCGACCTCGTGCTGGTTGCGGTTGGCGACCACGGTGCCGACCGCGAGGTCGTGCTCCCCGGTGTAGCGGTGCAGCACGATGTCGTAGGCCGCGAGCAGCACCATGTAGAGCGTCACCTGGTAGCGCGCCGCGACGGTTCCCAGACGCTCGATCAGATCCGGCGGGCAGCCGAAGAACGCACGGGTGCCGCGGTAGGTCTTGTTCTCCGGGCGCGGCCGGTCCGTGGGCAGCGTGAGGCGGGGATCGACGCCGGCCAGTTGGCCGCGCCAGTACTCGACCTGCTCGTCGCGCACCCCGTCGTCCAGCCATTCGCGCTGCCAGAGCGCGTAGTCCGCGTACTGGATGGGCAGCGGCGCCAGCGGCGAAGGCAGACCCGCCCGGAACGCGTCGTACAGCGCGGACAGGTCACGGAAAAGCACACCGAGCGACCAGCCGTCGGACACGCTGTGGTGCATCGTCACGACCAGCACGTGCTCGGTCGCGCTCTCCGTCAGCAGCAGCGCGCGGATCAGCGAGTCGGCGGCGAGATCAAACGGTGCCACCGTCTCCTGCCGGCACAGCCGCGCCAGCTCCGCCGGGTCGGTGCCGTCGGCGACGTCGGTGATGTCAGCGACGTCGGCGACCCGGAGTTCGAACTCGGAGCCGTCGCCGATCACCTGGTGTGGCACGCCGTCGACGGCCGGGAGCCGGGTGCGCAGCGCCTCATGGCGACGGACCACCTCGGTCAGCGCGCGCCGAAGCGCGGGCAGGTCCAGCTCACCGTGCAGCCGCACCGCGACCGGGATGTTGTAGTGCGCGCTGGTGCCGTCCAGCTGGGCGAGGAACCACAGGCGTTGCTGCGCGTAGGACAGCGGCACCTGCTCGTCGGCCTTACGCGGACGCGGCGTGACGACGTTGAGCGCCGACAGGTCCACGCCCTGCTTGCGCAGCAGCGCGGTCACCGCACGTCGTCGTTTGGGCGACATCGCCCGGATCCGCCGGACCAGGTCCGCACCGCTCAGTTCGTCAGTGGTGCTCATCAGCGGCCTTCCACGTCATCGAGGCCGAGCGCCTCCAGTTCCTCGTCTGTCAGACCCTCGATGAAGCTGATGCTCTCGTTGATCTTGGCGACGTCGTCCAGCGATCCGGTCAACTGGGCGGCCAACTCCGCCAATCCCGGGTTGTCGAACACGGCCTGCACGCGCAGCCGCGTACCGGTCCGCTGCTTGAGCAGGTTGATCAACCGCGTCACCAGCAGCGAGTTGCCGCCCAGCTTGAAGAAGTCGCTGGTGATGCCCAACTGACCGGAATCGATCCGCAGCAGCTCCGCCCACACCGAGGCCACCGTCTGCTCGGCCTCGGTGCGCGGTGGCACGCGCAGCTCGTCCGGCCCGCCGGCCCGCTCCGGCGAAGGCAACGCGCGCCGATCGATTTTGCCGTTGCGGGTCAACGGGATCGCGGGCAGGAACACCAGCGCGGACGGGCGCATATAGTCCGGCAGTCCGACGCTGAGTACGGCGTCGATGTCGGCACGCAGCAGGTCGGCGTTCGGCCACGTCGTCGGCACCGGCGGCGGGTCGGCCGCCATGTCGGCCACTGTGTCGGCACCGGCCCGCCTCGCGTAGAGGTTGTACAGCGGCGTGTCCCGCAGCATCCGGTTGTCCTGGTCGGTGATCACCGTGAAGCCGTGCGACTCCAGCAGCGCCACCACCGTGGCCAGCCGTCCGTCGGCGTCGTGCACCTCGACGACGACCTGGCGGATCCGCGCCCAGTCGGCCTCCTCGATGCCGCGCAGCACGTCGAGTTCAGCGTTCTCCACGTCGACCTTGAGCAGGTCGATCCGGTCGATGCCGTGCTCGGCCCGCACCGAAGAGAGCGTCCGCACCCGGCAGACGAACTGTTCGCTGTCCATGCGCGCGTCGACCAGTTCGTCGACGAGCGCGCCGTCTTCGGTGGCCGCACCGTCGGATTCCTGCCGGTTGGACAGGTAGGAGCGCATCAGCTCGTGCGCCTGTTCAGTGGTGGTGCGGCTGCTGGAGATGACGGTGTTGTGGCGGTAGAAGGTGAAGGTCTCCTCGCGGGCCTGCGCGCCCAGCCCGAAATCGAACACGCGCGCGTCCAGGCCGTGCAGGTCCACGTTGCGCCGCAACGTGTCGTGCACCGGCGGGATCGGCTCGAACGCGTACACCCGCGCGCCCGGCCAGCGCAGCCCGGCGAACAGCGTGAACATGCCGATGTTCGCGCCGACGTCGAACACCAGATCACCGTCGCGGACGGTGATGCCGTGCCGCGCGTACTCGGCCTGCGTGAAGATCTCGTCGTAGAGGAACTCGGTCTCGCTGCGGTTGTGGTCGAACACGGGCAGCCCGTTGGGCAGGCGGTGTACGTCGGCCAGTGCGGCCGGCTCGGCGTCGGCCAGCCGCAGCAGTTCGCGCACCGGCCGCGCGTGCGTGGCCGAGGGCACGATGTAGCCGATCAGGCGCCGGTCGTCGGCGTCGTACTCCCGCACCACGACCCGGGCGTCCTGGACGCCCGGGTGCGCCGCGATCCGCTGCTCGATCTCGCCCAGCTCGATCCGGTAGCCGCGGATCTTCACCTGCTCGTCGTTGCGGCCCAGGTACTCCAGCGTGCCGTCGGGCAGCCTGCGCGCCAGGTCACCGGTCCGGTACATGCGCGCATCCATGCCGTGGAAGGGATCGCGCAGGAAGCGTTCCGCGGTCAGCTCGGGGCGGTTGAGGTAGCCGCGCGCCACGCCGGCGCCGGCCACGTACATCTCGCCGACGGCGCCGGTGGGAGCCGGTCGGCCGTGCCGGTCGAGCACGTACACGCGCAGGTCCGGGATCGGCCTGCCGATCGGGCTGGCCGTGTCCTGCGCGTCGTGCGCCCGCAGCGGCCGGTGGGTGACGTGGATGGTGGTCTCGGTGATGCCGAACATGTTCACCAGCTCGGTGCCGGCGTTGACCGGGCGGTCCAGCCACGGCTTGAGGGCGGTGACATCCAGCGCCTCTCCGCCGAAGACCACCGTCCGGAGCCGGTGCTCGCCGGGACGCTCTGCCTGCGCCGCGATGACCTGGCGGAACGCGCTCGGGGTCTGATTGAGTACGGTGACGCCCTCGTCGCACAGCAGCGCGTAGAACTCCTCGGGGCCGCGCACCACGTCTTCCGGTACCACGACCAGGCGGCCGCCGTGCAGCAGGGCTCCCCACATCTCCCACACGGAGAAGTCGAAGGCGCACGAGTGGAACAGCGTCCACACGTCCTGCGACCCGAACCGGAACCAGTCGTCGGTCGCGGTGAACAACCGCACGACGTTGCGATGCTCGACCAGCACGCCCTTGGGCTCGCCCGTGGAGCCGGAGGTGTAGATGACGTAGGCCAGGTCCGAGGGCCGGGACCGACCCGGCACCGGGGTACTGGGCCGGTCCGCCGCCGCGAGGTCGGCCCGCTCGATCCGGGCGAGGCCGGGCATCTCCAGGTCGGCGAGCAGGTCGCCGTCGGTGACCAGCACGGCGGGCGAACTGTCGGCGAGGATGAACGCGAGCCGGTCCGACGGCGCGCCCGGATCCAGCGGGAGGTAGGCGCCGCCGGCCTTGAGCACGGCGAGCATCGCGACGACGATCTGTGCGCCGCGCGGCAGGCACAGCGCGACCAGCGTGTCCGGCCCGTCGGCGCCGACGCCGTGCTCACGCAGCACGTGGGCCCAGCGGTTGGCGCGTTCGTCCAGCTCGCGGTAGGTGAGCGCGATCCCGTCGTGGGTGACGGCCACCGCGTCGGGGGTGCGGGCGCAGACCTCTTCGAACCAGGTGTGCAGGCAGCGTTCGGCGTCGTGCTCGGTGAACGGCTCGTTGAAGCCGGTCAGCTCGCGCTCACGGACCCGGGCCGGCAGCACCGGTAGGTCCAGGGCGAGCCGCACGTCACCGTGCCCCTCGCCCACGGCGGCCACCAGCGAGGACATCACCGTCTCCAGGTACGCCACCAGAAGCTCAGGGTCCTGGGTCCGCACGAGCTGCGCCTCCAGCTCGAACGAGCGGCCCAGGTCGTTGACGGACAGCGCGACCGGATAGTTGCTGCGCTCGATCACCCCGGAACTCGGCGTGATGCCGGCGCGCTCCAGTTCGGCGGCGTCGAACCCGCCTTCGCGTACCAGGTGCCGGTAGTTCAGGAAGCCGTTGAACAGAGGCACGTCCGGCCCGGCCAGGCCGCTGTGGCCGCGAGCCACCGTCAGCGGCACCTGCTCGTACCGCACGAGTTCACGCAGCAGCCGCTCGGTGCGGACGATCAGCTCCGACACGGTCAGCCCGGCGAGGTCGAGGTGCACCGGCAGGGTGTTGATGAAGCTGCCGAGCATCCGCTCCATGCCGCCGGGCCCCTGCACACGGCCCGACATCACGGTGCCGAACACCACGTCGTCGCGGTCGGCGGTGGCCGCGACGACCAGCGCCCAGCCCGCGTGGAACAGGGTCGCCGGGCTGACGCGCAGGTCCTTGGCGAGCTCGCGGATCCGGACGCCGAGCGCGGTGTCCAGCCGATGCCGCAGGTCGACCACATTCCGGCCGTCACCGTGCACATCGGAGAGCCCGAACATCAACGTCGGCTCGGTCACGGCTCCGAGCTGTTCGGCGAAGAACGCGGCCGGGTCCAGCACCGTCGCCCGCTCACGCGAGTGAACGACGAAGTCGCGGTAGGCGGCAGGCTCGGCCAACTCGGCCGCCCGGCCGGTCAGGTGTGCGGCGATCTCGGCGAACAGCAGACCGAAGGAGGCGGCGTCGTGGATGACGTGGTGCAGGCTCAGGACAACGTGCCAGCGCCCTGTCTCCGGATGGCGCCCGGCTCGCAGCCGGATCAGCGGCGCGGTGTCCAGCGCGATGGTCCCGGTGCGGGCCAGCAGCTCGGTCACCTCCTCGTCGACCACGCGGCCCGCTCGCAGCTCGAACTCCTCCAGCGGCAGCTCCACCCGGCGATGCACCACCTGCACGGGCGCGCTCAGTCCGTCCCACACGATCGCGGTGCGCAGCGCGCCGTGCCGTGCGACGACCGCGCGCAGCGCGTCGGCGAACTGGTCGAGGCGCTCGCGCTCGGCGAAAGAGAACACGACCGACGACACGTACGGGTCATGTCCGTCCTGCCTGAGGTGGTGGAAGAACATGCCTTCCTGTAGCGCCGCCAGCGGGTAGACGTCCGCCACGTTGGCGGCCCCGCCCGGCACCGCCGCCACGATCGCGGCGATCTCATCCGAGCTGAGCGAGACCAGCGGCAGCATCTCCGGGGTGATGGCGGTGCTCCCGACCGGAACGGCGGCAGCGGATGGTTCGGCGGGGGTGGCCGGCCCGGTCTCGACGGCGGCGGCCAGGGCGCCGAGCGTGCGCGCTTCGAAGACGCGGGCGGGCTCGCAGTGCAGCCCGCGCTCGCGCAACAGCGCGACGAGTTGCTGTACATGCAGCGAATGACCGCCGAGCGCGGCGAAGTCGTCATCGGCTCCGATCTGGCCCGGCTGGAAGCCGAGCAGGTCCGCGCACACCGCGAGCACGGTGTCCAGCAAGCCCAAGCCGTCGGCGTCCGGTCCCGCCGGTGGCCGCTTCGCAGGCGTTTCGGTGGCAGGCGTCTCGATGGCGCGGCCAAGCCAGTAGCTGCCGGTCTCGAAAACGGTCGAGGGCTCGGCGGTCAGCTTCCGGCGACCGCGGTGCAGGCCCCGCCACGGCACCTTCGCGCCGTGCACCCACAGCTCGGCAAGCCGGTCCAGGTCCGCCTCGCCGACGAGCGCGGCGAGGAACGTCTCACCGAGCGCACCGTCCAGCACGGTCCGCAGCGGACCGGCGTCGCTGTCGGCGTTGCCGCGCCGGATCGAACCGGCGGGCGCGGGCGAGTCGTCGAGCAGGGCGGTGAGGGCGGCGGACAGCTCCTCGCGGGACCGGGCGATGACGGCGACGCGCTCGGCCATGGCCTCCCGGGCGATCTGCGAGGTGTACGCGATGTCGGCCAGGGTCGCGCTGGAACCCTCGTCGGCGGCGAAATCGGCCAGCCGCCGCGCGGCCGTGCGCAGTCGCGTGGCGTTCTTGGCCGACAACAGGACCAGCTGCCGGCCCGGCACCGGTTCGATCGCCGGTGCGACGGCGGGGGGCGAGGCCACGACCAGGCTCACGTGGCTGCCGCCTGCCGCGACGGAGTTGACCAGCGCCAGCCTGTTCCCGTCACGCGCCTCCCAGTCCGCGAGTTCGTCGCACAACGCGAGCGGGCCGCGGTCCAGGCCGAGGTTCGGGTTCGGCCTGCCCACCGAGACCAGGGGCACGAGCTGCCGGTGACGAAGCTGGAGCGCGACCTTCGTCAGCTGGGCGACACCGGAGGCGGCCTCGGGGTGGCCGAGGTTCGACTTCACGGTGCCGACCGGAACCGGTGCGGACACCCCGCCGAACACCTCGGCGAGGGCGCTCACCTCGATCTCGTCGGCGAACGCCGAGCCGTTGGCCGCGGCCTCCACATAGCCGATGTCCTCCGGCCCCACGCCGGCGCGGTTCAACGCCCGCCGCATCACGGCGACCTGAGCCTTGCGGCTGGGCGTCATGAAACCGTTGCCGCGACCGCTGTGCAGCGACGCACTGCCCTTGATGACCAGATGGATGTCGTCGCCGTCGCGAAGGGCCGCGTCGAGCCGCTTGAGCAGCAGCGCCCCCACGCCCTCGGCGGGCAGGTAGCCGTCGCCGTCGCGGAAGCTGCGGCTGCCGGGGTGGGTACCGAGCAGGCCGAGCTTGTCCAGCATGACATACTTGTCGGAATGGACGGTCAGGTTGACGCCTCCGGCCACGGCCAGCTCGCACTCGCCCGCCCGCAGATCGGTGCAGGCCAGGTGGACGGCCATGGCGGAGGAAGCGCACATGCTGTCGACGGCGAGGCTCGGCCCCTCCAGACCGAAGAACTGCGAGATCCGGCCACAGATCATGTTGTAGGACGCCGACGCGGTCAGTGCGGCGAGGCCGGATTCCACGTCGTCCGAGCGGTAGAGCTGATAGGCCGCGCCGACATAGACGCCGACCGAGCGGCCGTAGCGTTCTTCGATGACCTCCTGGGTCATGCCGGCGTGCTCGAACAGCCGCCATACCGTCTCCAGCATCAGCCGCTGCTGCGGATCCATCGTCGCGGCTTCGCGCGGCGAGACGCCGAAGTGCAGCGGGTCGAACTCCTCGACGCCGTCGAGGAACGCGCCCCACCGGCCGGGGACGAGCGCGGAGTCCCAGCGCTGCGCGGGCACCTCGGTGACGCAGTCCGCTCCGTCGCGCAGCCGGTTCCAGAACGCGTCGAGGTCGGGTGCGTCCGGATAGCGTCCGCTGATGCCGATGACCGCGATATCCGCAGTGTCTGTTCTGTTAACAGTATCTGCGTTACCTGCGACGCTTGCTGTCTCGGGCGCAGCTCGGTCAACGCGCGGTTCCGACACCACCACGACGCTCGGCACCGAGGGGCGAGTCACCGGCGTCGCGGCGACCGGCGCGGGTTCGGGGTCGCCGATCAGCTCGCGCAGCACGTTCGGGTGCTGGGCGGCGAAGTACCGCGCCAGCTCGCGCACCGTAGGTTCCTCGAACAACAGCGTCCTCGGCAGCGGGCCGAACGACTCCTCCAGCTGGGTCACCACGCTGACGCCCAGGACCGAGTCCAGACCGTACTGGTCCAGCGGCAGGTCGATCTCGAGCCGGTCGGGCGTGAGCTTCAGGAACTCGGCCAGCACTCGGCGGAGGTACGTCACCGCGCGGTCCTCCACCGCACGGTCCAGCGCAGCATGGTCCTCCGCCGCCCGACTCCCATCGGCCTCCACCAGAACCTCCGTGACCGTATCCACGTTCTCCTCATCGGTCCGGACCAGCGACAGCACCGCTTCCCGCTCGCCGACGAGCACCAGCGCCCGGCCGTCGACCAGGCTGTTGCCCTCGGCGTTCGCCGCCCAGCGCAGCGCGGTCAGCCCCTGCTCGGTATCCAGCGGCGCGAGTCCCATGTCCCGCAGGCGTTCCCGCATGACGCCGTCGGCGCCCATGCCGCCCTCATCCCAGAAGGGCCAGTCGATCGACATCGTGCGGCCGCGCCGCCTGCCGTGGGCGACCAACAGCTCCCGGTAGGCCGCGTAACCGGCCATGAACGCGTTGCCCGTGGCGTAGTCCGCCTGCCCGGGGTTGCCGAACGCCCCGCTGAGAGAGGAGAAGCACAGGAACAGGTCCAGCGGCTGGTCCCGGGTCAGCTCGTCGAGGGTGACCAGCCCGGCGGTCTTCGGAGCGAGCACCCGTGCCCACTCCTCGGCGCTCTTGCGGATGATCAGCTTGTCCTCGAGCACACCAGCGCTGTGCACTACGCCGGTCAACGGCCCGTGCCGTTCCGCGATGTGGGCGATCAGCCGGGACGCCGACGCGCGATCGGTGACGTCAGTGCTCTGGTAGTCCACGGTGATCCCGCTCGACCGCAGCGCGTCCACGCTCTGCTGGCGATCCGGGCTCAGCGCCGACCGGCCGGTGAGCACGATGGTCGCGCGGTCGAGCGAGCGCGCGATGTCCCGCGCGACTATCAGGCCGAGACCGCCCGCGCCGCCGCTGACCAGGTACACGCCGCCCTCGCGCCACAATCGACCGGGCCGAGGGGCCGGCGCCTCCTCGGCGCGGAACACCTGCCGCTGCCCATCCCGGTAACGCACCTCCTGCTCGCCCCCGGCCTCGGCCAGCAGGCGCGCCACGACCACGGAGGGTGCGGCACCGTCGATGCACTCGACGAACTGACCGATCAGATTCGGGTTCTCCAGCCGCGCGGTCTTGAGCAGACCGGCCACGCTGGCGAAGCAGGCCAGGCGGGCCCGCTCGACCGCCGAGTCCGCCGTGCCGACCAGCACGACCTGCACGAGCGTCGGCTGCCGCACGCTCTCGCGCAGGACATCGCGGATGATCTCGAAGACCCGCCGAGCCGCGTCCGCGTGGGCCCGCTCCAGCGGAGCGCCGGCGATGTCCACGGCATGGCTCTGGGTCCCGGCCGGGAGCAGGGGCCGGTACTCCGCCAGGCTCCGTGCGGCATCCTCGCCCAGCAGCACTACGTATCGCGCGAGGTAGTCGACGCCTGTGGCCGCCGGCGCCTTTCGCGCCTGCCAACTCGCGCGCAGCAGGATCGTCTCAGGGTTCGACCGAGCCGACGTCTCAGGATTCGACTGAAGCGACGTCGGGTTCGGGGCGGGCCGATCCGGCCGGGCCTCATGGTCCGGCCGAGCCCACGCCAGACTGATGGCGGGCAGATCCGGCCAGCACCGGTCGGTCGCGAACGGGTAGCCGGGCAAGCTGATCCGCCGGACCGGCGACGCCCCGCGCAGCGAGTCCCAGCCGACCGTCGCGCCCTCGGTCCAGGCGCGCAGGATCTCCTCGCCGCGGCCGCGTTCGGTCCACGCCTCGGCGTCCGCGCGCAGGTCCTGCTCCGCGTGCGAACCGGAGCGGTCGCCCCGTCCGATATGCACCGTGCCGCGCAGCCACGCCCCCGCCTGTCCGGGGTTCTCGGCGAACGCGGCCAGCCGGGCCCGAGCATCTTGGATCGAGGACGCGACGAAGGCCAGCCGTTGTTCCAGCGCCATCCGACCCACCTGGAGCGTCCACGCGACGTCGGCCAGCGCGTCCTCGGACAGTTCGCCGAGTCGGACGTGCAGCCGCCGAGCCTGCTGGACGAGCTGTTCCTCGCTGCGTGCGGAGAGCACGATCAGCGCGGGGCCGGGCGCGGTGGCGGCACGCTCAGGCGCCTGGTACTCGGCCACGATGACGTGGGCGTTCGAGCCGCCCGCACCGAATCCCGACACCCCGGCGATCCGGGGGAAGGTCCGCCGCTGCCCGTCGACGTCCAGCGTCGGCCGCTCCCACGGCTCCAGCCGCTGTTGCACCCGCAGCGGTGTGCTCTCGAAGTCGATGTGCGGGTTGAGCGTGCCGGAGTGCAGGTTCGGCACGATCTCCCGGTGCCGCATCTGGAGCAGCACCTTGGTGAGCCCTGCCATGCCCGAGGCGGCTTCGCAGTGCCCGATGTTCGACTTCACCGAGCCGATGGACAGCCGCTCCGGCAGCGCGTCGTTCGCCCGCAACGCTTTCATCAGGCCGGAGATCTCGATGGGGTCGCCGAGCGCCGTTCCCGTGCCGTGCGTCTCCAGGTAGCTCAGCACGCGCGGATTCACCCCCGCCGCGGCGATCGCCTCCGCGATGACCTCCCCTTGCGCCACCGGGGACGGCGCGGAGTACCCCGAGGTCCGGCCGCCGTGGTTGAGCGCGGTGCCCTTGATCACGCCGTGGATCTGGTCGCCGTCGGCGATCGCCTTGGCCAGCGGCTTGAGCAGCACGGCGCCCACGCCCTCGGACGGCACGTAGCCGTCGCCGCCCTCACCGAAGCTGCGGCAGCGCCCATCGCTGGACAGCAACCGCCGGATGCTCAGGATCCGGTGCTTGTTCGGGTGCAGCGTGAGGTTGACGCCACCGGCCAGCGCCGCATCGCACTGTCCGCTGTTGATGGCCTCGCAGGCCAGGTGGATCGCGGTCAGCGAGGACGAGCACATCGTGTCCACGGCCATGCTCGGTCCGCTGAAGTTGTAGAAGTACGACACCCGGTTGGCGATGGTCGAGGCATTGCCCGACAGCGCGACCGGCATGCCACGCTCCTGCGCCTGCGCGCCGAACAGCTGGTACTCCAGGTACATCAGGCCCACGTACACACCGACACGGCCCGAGCGCCCGAGCGCGCCGCCCGCCGTGGCCAACCGCTCTCCGGTGTAGCCGGCGTCCTCCAGGGTGTGGTGCGCACACTGCAGGAAGAGCCGCTCCTGCGGGTCCAAGTACTCAGCCTCCAGATGGGAGATCTGGAAGAACAGCGGGTCGAACCGGTCGATGTCAGCGAGGAAGCCACCCCAGCGCCCGGCGCCCGAGCGACCGTCCGTGAAATCGCGGTAGTCCCAGCGTTCGGCGGGCACCTCCCGGATGGAGTCCTTGCCCGCCCGCAGATTGCGCCAGAACTCATCGAGGTCCGCGGCTTCCGGGTAGCGCCCGCTGACACCGACGATCGCGATGTCCTTCGCCCCGTGCTCGACCGGAACCTGGTCGACCGCGCGCTCCCGGACCGCGGCCCTGGTGGGCCGAGGGGCGAGAGCGCGGACCCGGACGCCGGTGAGTTCCACGCACACCCGGCCGTGTTCGTCCAGAACGGTGACGTCCAGCGGCGCGGAGGCGCCGCCGGTCTGGCTGCGGACCCAGGCGTAGGCCCGCGACGGCGTCTCGGTGAGGGCATCCACACGAGCCAGCGCGAACGGCAACGACGGGCCCTGAGGCTGCTCAGCGGTGACGCCGTCGGCGAGCCGGAGGCCGATCATGGCTTGCAACGCGCCGTCGATCACGCTGGGGTGCAGGCGATAGCCGCTCAGATCGCCGGCCTCGGAGGGCACGCGCAGTTCGGCGAGCACCTGCACGCGACCGCGCTCGTCTGTGCCGACGCCGATGGAGGTGATCGCGCGCTGCGCCGGACCGTAGTCCATGCCCACGTCGGAATACAGCGGATAGATCTCGGCCGCGTCAAAGGTCCGCGTCGAGCAGGCCGCACGGAGCGCGTCCAGGTCACGCCGCGCCGGCTCGGCCGACTCGGCCGGCTCGACGCGGACCGCGCGGCCCTTGCCGCAGACGGTTCGCGTGCCGTTCGCGGCGAGGTCCTCGACCGTGTACTCCCAGCGGCCCTCGGCCTCGGCTCGCACGGTCACGCTCAGTTCGAGGCCGTCCGGCCCGCAGATCGCCGGGCGCAGCCACACCACGTCATCCAGTCGTACCCGAGCGCCGATCGCGCCGAGTTCGACCGCGGCACGCGCGATTTCCAGCTGCACGACGGCAGGCAGAACCCGCCCACCCCGCACCTGGTGATCCCGCAGAAACGGTTCGTCGCCGCGATAGCGCACCCGGTATTCGACGCCGCTTTCGGTGCCGCCGACTCGGCGCACCGCCGGATACGGCCCCGGGCCGCCGACCGGGTCCGCCGGAAGCCGTCGAGCGACCTCGCGCAGGGTCGCGGCCTCGACGAACGCGGTCGAGGTGAACTCGGTGCCGAAGCGATCGTTGAGCCGGGTCGCCAATCGGGCCATCCCGACCCAGTCCAGGCCGAAGTCGGCCAGGTCGGTGTCGGGGTCGAGACTGGTCACCGGGACGGCGAGCAGATCGGCGACCTCGGCCAGCAACGCCGGGGTCACGTCCGCATCGGCGACGGCGGCCACGGCTGGCGGCGGGTTCGGTTCCGTCACTGTCAGCCCGGCGGCCAGCTCCGCGAGCGACGGGTACTCGAACATGATCGTGGGCGAGAGAGAGCAACCCAGCCGGTCCTCCAACGGAGGAATCAGGGAGACCAGGTCGGCCGATGCCAGCCCCAGCTCGTAGAGGCTTCCGTCGACGTTCACCCGTGCCGCCGGCAGTTCCAGTCGCGCCGCGACCAGCTCTCGCAGGAACGACAGGAGGTCCGCGCCGGGTGCGGCGGGAGGGTCGCCGACGACCGCCGGCGGTCGCGCGAGCACGACGGCCCCGCCCTCCGGCATGTCGACGGACGCCGCGTCCCGCACGCGCTTGGCCACCAGCCTGCCGATATCCGCGATCTTCGCGCCGGACTCGTCGTAGAACTCCACCGACAGCCGGACGAAGTCGTCATCGCGTCGGGCCGACCCGGCCGGTAACCGCACGAAGCACCGCTTGCCCAGGGGCGCGACAGCCCGGAACGACTCGAAGACCAGGGGAAGGTACAGGCCCTCGCCCTGGTCGCCTTGATGCGGCTGCTGGATGCCGGCCCCGCCGCCGAGCAGGCCCGCCTCGAAAAGGGCCGGGTGGAACAGGAACCTGTCCGCTGTCTCGTGATGCTCGGCCGGGAGTTCCAGCTCGACCAGCCAGTCATCGGCGCGGTGGCTGATGGTTCCGTCGATCTTCATCAGTCCGGAGTGGACGAGGTCGTGACCACGGCACCAGGCGTAGAGATCGGCCATCGACGTGACCGTGGTGGCGCCGCTGACCGGCAACGGCAGACGCTCGGTGAACTCCGGTATCGGCGTGCGGTGCACAGTGACGAACGCGTGCCGCACAACGGGTGCGTCCGGTCCTCGCCTGCTGTGGACCTCCACCCGCAAGCCCCCCGCGGGTGCGGTCCGTCCCTCGACTGTGGTCAGCAACTCCTCGCCCGGTCCGGCGACCAGCGGCGTGACGATGGTGAGGTTGCGTAGCTCGACCTCTGCCATCGGGTACCCGTTCTGGGCGAGGACCTGGAGCACCAGGTCCACATAGCCGACGCCGGGCAACATGTTGCGCCCGTAGACGACGTGCCCGCGCAGGAGTGGGTTGTCAGCCGTGACCGTCAAGTTCGCAGCAAAAACCCGTGTGTCGGTCAACTGAATTCCCCCATGGACCGGTGCGAAAAACAGCAAGGTGCGATGTTCACCGCGAAAAGAGCACACCAATTGCAGGTGTCGACAGAATTGTTCGGCTCAGCGAGCCATCGTCGCCGGCAATGCCATTGCAGGACATGCACAGACGGTCTTGCCTCAAGATAGACCCAGAGCCCCGTTGCCCCGTTCTCGCAAACTGACTTCACGCTAGCACGGCCCACCGGCGACCACAACGAACACTTGAACCACAGCGAACACTCGAACGCGGCTGATCCGCACCATCTACCAATGTAATTGCAAGTTAGTTTCGATCTTTGCCGTTCGTGGGATTATGTCGGACATAACAGGGATGGCAGAGATCTGTCATACGATGCGCTGGAGCCCGCTTCGCGTCCGGGCGGCCGAGGTGCCCGGCAGGAACCCGCCGACATCACAGACCGCTGCGACCGGTGGGACGAAACCCCAGGCGGTCAACGGTTGGAGACGAAACCGGAAGGCTGGCGGGGCTGAAGCGCCGGCGGCGAAACCGCCCCCGCGCCTCCGGGGTCGTCATCACTGAATCAGTGGGCTGAGCTGGCCGTTTCGCTTCCGAGACCACGCGCCGGCCGACTACGTTTTTGCCTATGAGTCGTGCGCCAAAGCGCTTGTCGCGGCGCTGATTGCGCAGCGGTTCGCCGATATCGTTCCAGCGCGATTGGGCGGGAAAGTCGCCCGCATGGGATGGGTTCTACTCTTTGACGGCGACACTCCCGGCGGTGTGACCGACGCCACACCGGGGGCGGATTGCTCTAAACGCGGGCAGCCAGGATAGTTGGGCGCTGACTGGGGTCGAACGGGGAGTACGTTTCATCGGTTGGCGGCCGTCGTAGTCGGAAATCATTGTTCCGCAACGGCGGACAGGTCTGCCTGCGGTGGGGCGTTGAGACGAACCGCTTTGGCCGATCACTAATGCGGTACAGGGAAGCAACTCAACTGGGCGGCGCGACAATCGTCGGCGCGGGCTCGGTCAGGTAGACGGATTCCGGGGGATCCACGGTGGGTCGCGCGCCACGGGCGCACGGCACCGGCGATGTCGCGGACCGGCGCCGTCCGACACCTGCGTAGGCGTTCGCGCGCCCACACAGAATGGGGGACCACGTGGCATCGACGGACGCGCCGGCGGCACCGGCGACCGGAAGAGACCGGCTCGACCCCGCGGTACTCAGAGTCGCAGGCGTGGTCGTTCTCGGTACTTTCATGTCCGTTCTGGACACGACGGTGGTGAACATCGCCCTGCAGAACCTGACGTTGCGGTTCTCCACGTCGTTCGACACGATCCAATGGGTCGTCACCGGCTACAGCCTGGCGCTGGCGATGGTCATCCCGATCACTGGCTGGGCCGCCATGCGGTTCGGCACCAAGCGGCTGTACCTCATGGCGATCGTGGCCTTCCTCTTCGGCTCGGTATTGTCCGGCCTCGCCTGGAACGTCGAGTCGCTCATCGTGTTCCGGGTGTTGCAGGGGATGGGCGGGGGCGTGTTGATGCCCGCGGGCATGATCATCGTCACCAGGGCGGCCGGACCACAACGACTCGGCCGGGTGATGTCCATCCTCGGCGTGCCGATGTTGCTCGGCCCGGTCGGTGGCCCCATCCTGGGCGGCTGGCTGGTGGACGTGAGCAGTTGGCGGTGGATCTTCTTCATCAACGTGCCGATCGGCATCGTCGCGCTGTTGTTCGCGAGCCGAGTGCTGCCCAAGGACACCACGCACGCGGGCAACCGGTTCGACTTCCTCGGCATGCTGATGCTCTCGCCGGGTCTGGCGCTGCTGATCTTCGGTTTGTCCAGGATTCCCAGCGTTGGCGGTGTCGGCGATCTCAGCGTGTGGCTGCCGAGCTTGGTGGGCCTGGTGTGCATCGTCGGCTTCCTGCTGCGCGCGGGGCGGGTCGCCAATCCGCTCCTGGACCTGAAACTGTTCAGGAACAGGGCTTTTACGATCGGCGTACTCACCTCGACGTTCTTCACGATCGCGTTCTTCGGCTCCGGGTTGGTGTTTCCGACCTACTTCCTGCTCGTTCGCGGCAACAGCGTCCTGAAGGCCGGACTGCTCCTCGCCCCCAACGGCATCGGCGCGATGCTGACCATGCCGTTCGCCGGACGGCTGACCGACCGACTCGGCGCGCGGGCGGTGGTCTTCCCCGGTCTGTTGGTCATCGCCGCGGGCACGGTGGTCTACACCATGATCGGCGCCGACACACCATACTGGGAGCTGCTGACAGCGTTGTTCGTGATGGGCATGGGCATGGGCGCCACGATGATGCCGATCTCCGCGGCGGCAATGGTCACCATGCAGCCCCACCAGATCCCCAGCGCTGCCGCTGCCATGAACGTCGTGCAACGAATCGCCGGCGCGATCGGCTCCGCGCTGATGTCGACCGTGCTCGCCGCATCACTCGCCAACGAGTTCAACGTGCCGACCAACCACGGACAGCTCGCCGCGACGGCGGCACTGCACGGCCCCAACGCACGACACGCCGCGTCGTTGGCCGCGAATGCCTTTGCCACCACCTTCATCTGGGGAACGGTCCTGATGCTCATCTGCCTGGTGCCCGCGCTGTTCCTGCCGGCACGCCGTCCGCAACCACGGTCGTGACAGCGAGCTGGATTTCAAAAGGTGCTCGGACACAAAATTCGTGATCCTTTTCCTGGCACTCAACAGAGCAGCAACCAGACGGCGGAGTAGGCCGAAGGTCACGCGGCCATGGCATCTGCGCTTGAGTGCCTGCGGTTTGCAGACCGGCCCTCGACCGCGCCGGAGATCCCGGCAAGTGCCAGACCATTGGTAACGGCCGCCATATCGCGGCGTATCCCGGCGGCGAATACCAGTTCAGGCCAACGTGCCGGGATCGCCCGTAACCACGTCCTGCCAGCCTCGGTGACAGTATCGGCTTGGCGGTTCATCCATCCGGTGGCCTTTCGCGGCTTCGGAGCTGCCGGGACCTGCGTGGCCGGAGTACCGCCAACCCGCACAGGCTCCAGACAGCGGCTGACGGTCCGAGACGAACCACGGTAGCCCTGCTCGCGGAGTCTCGGTGAGAGGGGTCGCGCCCTGGCAGGCCCGCGCCCAACGCGAGTCCAGATACGACTTGAATCGATCCAACTGGCTGAGCCAGGGAGCTGGTTCGGCCTGGCATACGCAGACCCCGGGGTGATCGCGCAGCCAGGCGGCGACAGCGCCGGATCCCTTACAGGGCACCACATCGACGGCCCGTCGTTCTTGCGCCCAGTCGACAACCCAGGCGCCACAATGAACTGTGACCGTTGACGACCCGCTCCCGCCCGATGAGCTCGCCCCACGCCTCGCCGAAGTCCATCTGCTGGTCGGGCTGCTGTATCGGCGGGCACTGCGAAAGGTGAAGCTCGGCGAGGAGATCGAGGGGGTCGGCGCCGGGGTGCGCGCGGTGCTGGACATGCTGCGGCTGAACGGGCCGATGACGGTCCCGCAGATGGGCCGCGCGCAGGCACTGAGCCGACAGTTCGTGCAGCGCATGGTGAACGACGCCGCCGGGCTCGGCCACGTCGAAGCCGTCCCGAACCCGGCGCACCGGCGGTCATCGCTGATCCAGCTCACCGACGACGGCCGCGCGGCCATCGGGGCGGTGATCGCCCGCGAGCACGGGCTGCTGGGCCAGATCGGCGGCGGTCTGACTCAGGCGGATGTGGACGGCTGCGTCAAGGTGCTGTCGATGAGGCTGGACACGCTGTCGGACGTCGACATGGACTGAGCGAATCTAGGTGACGTTAAGTATGGGTACCCCAGAAGGCAACACCTTCTGCATCGCGCCCCGCAGTGCGGAGAGTGCGTAGAGCTGACGCCCATGTCGGTGACGAGCCGCAGGCGGGTGATCGCCGGATGCGGCGTCTACCGCCCGCAATGCAGCCCCACCCAGGACTCGACCCAGTATGACTCGTGATGCGTTGGTAGAAGATCGGCGAGCCGGTCGTCGTCACCCGGTGCTGGAACCGGGTTCGTTCCGCCACCACCAGAAATCCGTCGGCCACCAGCCGCGCGACCGCCACGCCGGCATCACCGAGCAAAAATCTCGGGTGAGTGCGGACTCGGTCACCAACGGGAACAAGACGTCCGGATAGGAGCGCGGGAAGCGGCCCGTGAACCGGATATGGGCCCTTTGGACGCCGGCCGGGGAATGCATCCCGGCCGGGCCAATGTGTTCTGCGATGGCGTTAGGGGGTGACCTTCGAGTGTTCGGTGCACAGCTGTGTTCCGTCGGTGTTGGTCAGGCATGCCCAGACCTCGACGGATTGACCACTGCTCAGGGAGCCTGTCTGGGACACCGGGGTCCTGGCGTTGGTTCCGCCGGCGTCTGCGGATGTGGTCATGTCTCCGGTGCAGGGCAGTGACTGGGTCTGCACCGCGCCGTCGGGTACGGTCTGCCAGTTCAGCGTTGCCGCGGTCACTCCGGCCTCGGCGCAGGTCGCGCCGCTGCCGGTGGCCGAGCCGGCATCCGGGATCTCCGGGTCGTCGAGGGTGCCGGTCAGGTCGAGGTGGCCGACGAGGTTGTAGGACCCCGGCAGGAACGCGACCGAGGCCTCGTAGGTCACGTTCGCCGTCTCGGTCATCCCGGCACTCTCGCCGGTGAGCTTGGCTTCCTTGTCCTTGATCCCGCTGATGGACTGTCCTGGGATGACGGTGTCGTGGAAGTTCCCGCAGTTGGCGCCCGCCCCGCCGATGCAGGCCCACAGCTCGACGCCGTTACCCCCGCTCAGGCTACCGGAGGCGCTCACGTTCTTGGTCACCTTCTTCCAGCTCGCCAGGGAGTTGCAGCCGAGCGAATCGGTCTGCTCGGTGCCTCCGGGCACCACCTTCCAGTGCAGCTCCCCGGTGACGGCGGGACTGTAGCTGAAGCATTGGGTCTTGTTGAGACCGGTGATCCTGAAGTTGCCCGCGCCGTCGAAGGTGACGTTGCCCTGGATCATCACGTTCGCGTTGGAGCCGTAACCGTTGTTGCCATCCGCGGCGTTGTTGCTGGGGAGCTCCAGCGCGTCGGCGACGACGGCGAACCCGCCGCCCGGGGCGGCTGCGGAGGCGATGGATGCCACCGGCAGGACGGTGCCGAACGCGAGCGCGCCGACGACGGCGACGCGGCCGAACGCGCCGCGGGTGAATCTGGACAGAGAGATCATGCATACCTCCATGAGGAAGCTGAACGTTCCCGATCAGGGCACTCCCAGGGGCCTGGGCGTGCTACTCGGTGCGATCCGCCTCCGGGATGTCGAGTCCGGTGCCCGGACCCGAGAGAAGTTGATCATGAAGGGAGCCGCCATCCGCTCTGAGCGAGCAGGGGGTGTCCCCGAAAGGGGACGACTATCCACTCGAACGGCGTATCGCCCCTCGGCACCCATAGCTTTAGTAACGCCCCAGCACGCCACGTCTACCTGCTGCCGGGGACCGGTAGGACGAACCGGCCAGCCTTCCTCGGAAACCGAAGAACCTTCTGAACCTCAAATCTGCGCCCAGCCCGGAATAGCGGAAGAGTTGTCTAAGAGTTGACTTGATAATCACAGGCTTACTGCTCGTTCCAGTCTTCATCTGTCGACGTCTAGTCACCGGGCGCAACGGACCAGCAAATTTCCGGCACGACACTGTGCCGACAGGCGCGAATATTTCGAGCGTTGCACGGGCAATCCAGAGCCGACTTCTCGCCAATACGTTGCGCAAATCAGAAGCCTGTTAAAAGGTTGCGGGCTACAGCCAGTCACGCCGACGGCCTTCCCATACCCGCACCTATCGCGGCCCAGCCGTGAGACGCCTGCGGCTACCCGGTTACTGATCACCCGTGGAAGGGAAGTGCTACTGCAGCGCCTGGGCCGCCGGTCTGGGCGCACAGGCGCCAAGCTGACCAGGCGGGCGCTACCGGCGGCACCGCCGGAGACAGGGGCGCGCGCGAATAGATGCCGGAGCAACAGCAGCCGCGCAACGGAAGGCCACGGCTACCGATCGCATAGGGCACGTCCAAGATCGCAGACCGATATCGGAGCCGGTGATCAGGCCAGGCCGGCGCCGTGTGAGAGCTCCGTCAGGGAACGATGGTCAAGGCCAGGGTCCACAGCTTCGACGGTGGGCCGGACGGGTCCGGGTTGTACGTACTGGAGCTGCTGAGGGTGACGGTGCCGGGGCGCAGAAGCCTGACTTGGTCGTGGCGGGTTCCGATCGGCTTGACCTGGTCGCTGATCGAGGCCATCTGACTACCGGGCCGACCACAGATCTACAAGACACTGCCTAGAAGCCTGATGAAAATCTTGGGTTCTGGTCGTGGCGTTTTCACGCCTTGGGCAGGGCCCATCCTGTGCTGGTGTGGTGGAGTCCGAGGTT
>NZ_JBGCCU010000040.1 GCF_041261445.1 Catenulispora sp. EB89 | reverse complement strand
CCCGCGCGCTGATGCCCGCGCGCTGATGCCCGCGCGCTGATGCCCGCGCGCTGATGCCCGCGCGCTGATGCCCGCGCGCTGATGCCCGCGCGCTGATGCCCGCGCGCTGGTGCCCGCGCGTTCATGCGGGCGCGTTCATTCGGGCACGCTCATGTGGGCGCACCGGTACGAGTGAATTGATCCGACCGAACTGATTCGCGCGAAGTGGGGCGGCGGCGGCCGGCCTCAGTCTCCTGAGGACACCGGATCGCCGCCCGCCCACGCCTGCGCCGCCCCGTGGGCCGCCGACGGCGTGGCATCCGAACTCGTCGCGGGCTCCGGGGTGGGCTTCGAGCGCGCCGCGGCCGGGTCCTTCACCTTGGCCACCGCCCGCGCGACCACCTGCTCCGTCAGGTCCGGGTCGGTAGTGCCGAAGCCGGTGTCGGCCACGTAGAGCAGGGTGCTGCCGACCCGCACCAGCACCAGGTCCACCTGCGCCGGCAGGTCGTCCACGTCGGCGACGATGCGGATCGCCCCGCTGGCGTCGCCGGTCTGTGGGAAGGGCAACTGCGCGACCAGGAAGTCGTAGCTGCTGCCGTCCTTGTCGGTCTCCGTGAGCTTCGTGCAGCTGCGCATCGCCTCGGTGACCGAGTCCAACAGCTTCTGCGCGGCCTCGGAGGTGGCGAAGCCGGCCAGGCCGGTGGCGATGTTCGGGCCGAACTGGGAGCGGGTGAACGAGGCCTCGGCGGAGGCCAGGGCGCCGGCCGGGTGGCCCTGGCTGTTCATCAGGTCCGTCATCGGCCGGCAGTCCGGTTCGGTGGCGGACATGACGCCGTTGGCGTCGTCGGTGTCCTCGTCGGCGACGAAGCCGGCCGGCATGTCGGCCAGGGTCAGCAGCCGGGCCTGGAGCGCGGCGGCGGTCGGCGCGGGCGGCGAGGCGGGCGAGCTCGGGGCGGTCGGGGTGGCGGGGCCGGCCGGTTGCGGCGCGGCGGCAGGCTTCGCCGCGCTCTTGGAGGGTCCGCAGCCGGCCGCACCGCCGAGGGCCAGGAGCGCGGCGGCCGCCAGGGCCGCCGATCGGTCACGCGCCATACTTCATCGTCCGCCGGTCAGGGTCGCCGCCGGGGCGCCCCGCGTCGCGCGGTCACCCCTGTCGGTCACGTCTGGTCACTCTTCCGGAGCAGTGGTCACCACGACGCCCTCGGGCGTCAGGGCGACTGTGTGCTCCCAGTGTGCCGCCGGGGAGCCGTCCTTGGCCACGACCGTCCAGTCGTCGGCGAGGACCCGGGTCTTGTTCTTGCCCAGGGTCAGCATCGGCTCGATGGCGATCGCCATGCCGGTGGCCAGCACCGTGTGCTCGCCGCGGACCGGGTAGTTGAACACCATCGGGGCCATGTGCATGGCCGAGCCGATGCCGTGGCCGCCGTAGTCCCGGACGATGCCGTAGCGGCGGGGCTGGGAGCGGGTGTAGCCGTCGATCGCGGTGGAGACGTCGTTGAGCGCGACGCCCTCCTTCACCGCGTTGATGCCGGCCCACATGGCCTGCTCGGTGACCCGGGAGAGCTCGGCGAGTTCCGGGGCGACCTCGCCGACCGGGACGGTGATGGCGGCGTCGGCGTGCCAGCCCCGGGTGTTCCAGCGGCCGGTCGCGGCCTGCGCGGGGTCGGCCGGGATGATGGCGCCGCAGTCGATGGAGATCAGGTCGCCCTCGCGCAGCACGCGGGAGCCGGGGATGCCGTGCACGATCTCCTCGTTGACCGAGGCGCAGATCGAGCCGGGGAAGTCGCCGTAGCCCAGGAACGACGGGGCGGCGCCGAGCGATCGGATGGACTCCTCGGCGATCCGGTCCAGCTCACCGGTGGTGATGCCCGGCCGGACCGCCGAGCGCAGCAGCGCCAGCGTCCGCGAGACGACCTTGCCCGCCTGCTTCATGGCCTCGAACTGCTCGGAGGTCTTCAGCTCGATGAGGCCGTCGTCGTCGCCGTGGGCGTGCATGTGTGGGATTTCCTTCGGGACTGCGGGAGGGGGCCGGCCGGTGTGGCTCAGCCGCGGGCGGCGTCGACCGCCGCGAAGGCGCGCCGGGTGATGACGTCGACCTCGCCGGTGGCGTCGATCGTGGTCAGCACACCCTGCTCGCGGTAGTAGTCGATGATCGGGGCGGTCTCGGCGGCGTAGACCTCCAGGCGGGTGCGCACCACGTCCTCGGCGTCGTCCGAGCGCTGGTAGAGCTCGCCGCCGCAGATCTCGCACTTGTCGCCGGCCGCCGAGGGGCTGTAGTCGACGTGGAAGATGTGCCCGGAGTCGTTGCGGCACAGCCGGCGGCCGGAGATCCGCTTGATCACCTCGTTGTTGTCGACCTCGAGGTCGAGCACCACGTCCAGGTAGGCCTTGCCGACCGAGGGCGTGACACCGTTGTCGGCCAGGATCTTGTCCAGCTCCTCGGCCTGGGCGACGTTGCGCGGGAAGCCGTCGAGCAGGAAGCCGTCGGCCGCGTCCGGCTGCGAGAGCCGGTCGCGGACGATGTCTATCGTGAGCTCGTCCGGGACCAACTGTCCGGCGTCCAGGTACTCCTTGGCCTGCACGCCGAGCGGGGTGCCCTGCGAGATGTTCATCCGGAAGATGTCGCCCGTGCTGATCTTCGGGACACCCAGGTGGCCGGCGATGAACGAGGCCTGGGTGCCCTTGCCCGCCCCCGGCGGTCCGACGAGAACGATACGCACTAGATGAGGAACCCTTCGGCGTCAGTGGGACGGACGGCCCGGTGCCGCCCGCGTCGGGTGAGGCGCGTCGACGCCGTCGTCATCACCGCCGTCACCGCAGGAAGCCTTCGTAGTTGTGCTGCTGGAGCTGGGACTCGATCTGCTTCACCGTCTCCAGGCCGACACCCACCATGATCAGGATGGTCGTGCCGCCGAACGGGAACTTGCCGCTGGCGTGCAGCTCGGCCAGGGCGATCATCGGGATGATCGCGATCACCGACAGGTACAGGGCGCCGGGCCAGGTGACGCGGGTCGAGACGTACTGCAGGTACTCGGCGGTCGGCTTGCCGGCGCGGATGCCGGGGATGAAGCCGCCGTACTTCTTCATGTTGTCCGCGATCTCGTCGGGCACGAAGGTGATCGAGACGTAGAAGAAGGCGAAGCCGAGGATCAGCAGGAAGTACGTGATGGAGTACGTCAGCGAGTAGCCGTTGGTGGTCATCCCGAACTCGCGGTTCACCCAGTGCGCCCACCCCTTCTGGGCGTTCGGGTTCGTGAAGTTCGCGACCATCAGCGGCAGCTGCAGCAGCGACGAGGCGAAGATGACGGGGATGACACCCGCCTGGTTCACCTTCATCGGGATGTAGGTCGAGGACCCGCCGTACATGCGTCTGCCGACCATGCGCTTGGCGTACTGCACCGGGATGCGCCGCTGGCCCTGTTCGACGAAGACCACCGCGCCGACCATGATCATGCCCATCAGCAGCACGCCGAAGAACACCGGCCAGCCGTCCATGGTGGTGGAGGCCTGCTTGATGGACCACAGCGAGGACGGGAAGTTCGCGGTGATCGAGGTGAAGATCAGCAGCGACATGCCGTTGCCGATGCCGCGGTCGGTGATCAGCTCGCCGAGCCACATGATCAGCGTGGTGCCGGCGGTCAGCGTGATCACCATGACCGCCATGCCGATCCAGTCGACCTTGGTGAAGATGACGTTCGCGCCCTGGCAGCCCGGGCCCAGCAGGGCGGTCGGGTTGTTCTTCATCAGGGTGAGCATCGTGGTCGACTGCAGGATCGCCAGCCCGATGGTCAGGTACCGGGTGTACTGCGTGATCTTCGTCTGACCGGCCTGGCCCTCCTTCTTGAGGGCTTCCAGGCGCGGGATCACGACCGTCAGCAGCTGCAGGATGATCGACGCGGTGATGTAGGGCATGATGCCCAGCGCGAAGATCGACAGCTGCAGCAGCGCGCCGCCGGAGAACAGGTTGATCAGGCCCAGCGCACCGTTGCCCTGCCCGCTGGCCTTGCTGATCCCCACACACGCGCTCAGAGCCTTCGTGTCCACGCCCGGCGCCGGGATGTGGGCGCCCAGCCGGAACAGGGCCATGATGCCCAGCGTGAAGAGCAGCTTCTTGCGCAGGTCGGGCGTACGGAACGCCCGAGCGAATGCGGTGAGCATGGTCCTCCTGCGCCTTGACGCGACAGATTGTCAAAGGGTCCTGATGACCGCGCGCCGCGGGCTCTGCGCAGGTACGCGGGGCTCGGAGGGCACACGGGGTCGGGTCGGGGTGATGGCCGACCTGCGCCATCTTACGCATAGCAGGGAGGCGAAGGCGAGCGTCGGGTGGGAGGGTTCGGCGCACGGTGGCCGCGGCGTTACTGGGGGTCGGGGTGGGGTGGTTCGCGCGGGGGCGGATCGGGGCCCTGTTCGGCGGGCTTTCGGTGGCCGCGAGCGTGCGGACGAGCAACCTGTGCACGTGCCGGAAGCGGCTTGCCAGCAGGTGATGAGGCGTGGGTGGACAGGGGTGCGCCGTGAAGCGCTTGCCCGCGCTGGACTGTGTGCCGAGGGGTCGGGACGCACGGTCGGCGCCTCGGGAATCAGCTTGCCAGCGGGACGCCCAGGGGCTTGCCAGGAGCCGATCGACACGCCTGCGCGCGAGACGCCTGGCTCGACGACGATGTGCCAGGCCAATGCCGCTCACGGAGCCCGAACACCCTGCTGGTTCCTCAAATCCGGCCTCGCACCGAGATTCGGCAGCGCGCCGGCCCAGCACGCCGCACTGTCCAACCAGCAGTCCGGTGCCGCGATCCGGCCGCGCGGCGAACTTCAGCCGAGCGTTCCGGCCTCGGACTCCGCACCGCGATCCAGCCCCGCGGCGAACATCCGCCGAGCATTCCGGCCTCGGACTCCGTGCCGCGATCCGGCCGCACTTCCGGCACTGCGATCCGGCCGCGGCAACCCGAGCCGCACCTATCTATATGTGTGTTCGCTATAGGCGCACAAAAAAGCGCCGCCCCGAGCCATACGGCCCGGGGCGGCGCCTCTACTGATTCCTGCGCCTAGCGGCTCAGATCTCCTCGGCGGAGCCGCCGGCGGCAGCCAGCTTCTCCTTCGCGGAGGCGGAGAAGGCGTGCGCCTTCACCTGCAGGGCGACCGAGACGTCGCCGGTGCCGAGCACCTTGACGAGCTCGTTGTCGCGGACCGCGCCCTTGGCGACCAGGTCGTCGACCGTGACCTCGCCGCCGGCCGGGTACAGGGCCGAGAGCTTGTCCAGGTTGACGACCTGGAAGGTCACCTTGAACGGGTTCTTGAAGCCGCGACCCTTGGGCAGGCGCATGTGCAGCGGCATCTGGCCGCCCTCGAAGCGGGCCGAGACCTGGTAGCGGGCCTTGGTGCCCTTGGTACCGCGGCCGGCCGTCTTGCCCTTGCTGCCCTCGCCGCGACCCACGCGGGTCTTGGCGGTCTTCGCGCCCGGAGCCGGGCGGAGGTGGTGGACCTTCAGCGTCATGTCAGTCGACCTCCTCGACCTTGACCAGGTGGCGGACGGTGTGGACCATGCCCCGGAACTGCGGGAGGTCCTCCTTCACCACGGTGTCGTTGATCCGCTTCAGACCGAGCGACCGGAGGGTGTCCCGGTGGTTCTGCTTCGTGCCGATCTTGGAGCGGGTCTGCGTGATCTTCAAACGGGCCATGTCTCTCAGCTCCCCACACCGGCGCGGGCGCGCAGGAGGGCGGCCGGGGCCACGTCCTCCAGCGGGAGCCCGCGGCGCGCGGCGACTTCCTCGGGCCGGACCAGGCCCTTCAGGGCCGCCACGGTCGCGTGGACGATGTTGATCGGGTTGTCCGAGCCGAGCGACTTGCTCAGCACGTCGTGGACGCCCGCGCACTCCAGCACGGCGCGCACCGGACCGCCGGCGATGACGCCGGTACCGGGGGCGGCCGGCTTCAGGAGAACGACGCCGGCGGCGCGCTCGCCCTGAATCGGGTGCGGGATCGTGCCCTGGATGCGCGGAACCTTGAAGAAGTTCTTCTTGGCCTCCTCGACACCCTTGGCGATCGCGTCGCGGACTTCCTTCGCCTTGCCGTAGCCCACGCCCACGGTGCCCTCGCCGTCGCCGACGATCACCAGAGCGGTGAAGCTGAAGCGGCGGCCACCGCGCACGACCTTGGCCACGCGGTTGATGGTGACGACGCGCTCGATGTGCGCCGACTTCTCCACCGGGGCCTGGTCGCCACGACGGTCACGGCGCTCACGGCGGTTGTTGCCGCCCTCGCCGCCGCCGCCCTGGTTGTTCTGTCCACCGAAGCCGCCTCCGCGGCGCTGCGGTCCAGCCATCAGAGGCTCCTTCCGTTCGTGCTCGTGTTCCTCACAGGTCCAGCCCTGCTTCCCGGGCGCCGTCGGCCACCGCGGCCACCCGGCCGTGGTACTTGTTGCCGCCGCGGTCGAAGACGACCGTGCCGACACCCTTGGCCTTGGCCCGCTCGGCGACGAGCTTGCCCACTTCCTTGGCCTTGGCGGTCTTGTCGCCGTCGCCGGTGCGCAGGCCGGCCTCCATGGTGGAGGCGGAAGCCAGCGTCACGCGGGTGACGTCGTCCACGATCTGCGCGACCATGTGCCGCGAGGAGCGGGTGACCACCAGGCGCGGACGCAGTGCCGTGCCGGAGACCTTCTTGCGGACGCGCAGGTGGCGGCGCTTGACCGCGTTGCGCTTCTTCGCCGGACCCTTGCCGATCTTGACTGCGAAAGCCATTACTTCTTCCCAGCCTTTCCGGCCTTGCGGCGGATGACCTCGCCGGCGAACTTGATGCCCTTGCCCTTGTACGGGTCGATCTTGCGCAGCTTCTTGATGTAGGCGCAGGTCTCGCCCACCAGCTGCTTGTCGATCCCGGACACGGAGAACCTGGTCGGGCTCTCCACGGCGAAGGTGATACCGGCGGGAGCCGGGACCGGAACCGGGTGGCTGTAGCCCAGGGCGAACTCGAGGTCCGAGCCCTTGGCGGTCACGCGGTAACCGACACCGGAGATCTCCAGGTTCTTGGTGTAGCCCTGGGTCACGCCGATGATCATGTTGTTGACCAGGGTGCGCGACAGACCGTGGCGCTCCTTGGCGATCCGCTCGTCGTTGGGGCGCGAGACGACCAGGTTGCCGTCGTCGCCCTTCTCGATCGTGATCGGGTTGACGACCGTGTGCGACAGGGTGCCCTTGGGACCCTTGACGGTCACGTCCTGGCCGTTGATGGTGACGTCGACGCCGGCGGGAACCGGGATCGGCAGCCGTCCAATACGAGACATTGCTTCTCCTCCTTCCCTTACTACCAGACGTAGGCGAGGACTTCGCCGCCGACGCCCTTGCGTGCGGCCTGGCGGTCGGTCAGCAGACCGGTCGAAGTCGAGATGATGGCGACACCGAGGCCGCCGAGGACCTTCGGCAGGCCCGTGCTCTTCGCGTACACGCGCAGACCCGGCTTCGAGATGCGCTTGATGCCCGCGATGGAGCGCTCACGGTTCGGGCCGAACTTCAGCTCGATGGTGAGGGACTTGCCCACCTCCGCGTCCTCGACCTTCCAGGAGGCGATGTAGCCCTCCTGCTTGAGGATCTCGCAGATGTGGGTCTTGATCTTGCTGGACGGCATGGTCACCTGGTCGTGGTACGCCGAGTTGGCGTTCCGCAGCCGGGTGAGCATGTCCGCGATCGGGTCGGTCATGGTCATGGTTGGCCGTAGGCCTTCCTCGCCGTGGTATCCCCGCGCTGCTCACACTCTCCGATCAGAGTGCACATACGCGGGGACCTGCGGCGTGTAGTAGTTACCAGGAGCTCTTGGTCACGCCCGGCAGTTCGCCGGCGTGCGCCATCTCGCGCAGGCAAACCCGGCACAGGCCGAACTTGCGGTAGACCGAGTGCGGGCGACCGCACTTGGAGCAGCGGGTGTAGCCGCGCACCTTGAACTTCGGCTTCGCGAGAGCCTTGTTGATCAGGGCCTTCTTCGCCATGTGATCACGCCTCCTTGAACGGGAATCCGAGGAGACGCAGCAGGGCGCGACCCTCGTCGTCGTTGCGGGCGGTGGTCACGACGGTGATGTCCATGCCGCGCACGCGGTCGATCTTGTCCTGGTCGATCTCGTGGAACATCGACTGCTCGTTCAGACCGAACGTGTAGTTGCCACGACCGTCGAACTGCTTGGGCGACAGACCGCGGAAGTCACGGATACGGGGCAGGGCCACCGACACCAGCCGGTCGCAGAACTCCCACATCCGGTCGCCGCGCAGCGTGACGTGCGCGCCGATGGGCTGGCCCTCGCGCAGCTTGAACTGCGCGATGGACTTGCGGGCCCGGGTCACGGTCGGCTTCTGGCCGGTGATCGCCGCGAGGTCGCGGACGGCACCGTCCATCAGCTTGGAGTCGCGGGCGGCGTCGCCGACACCCATGTTGACGACGATCTTGGTCAGACCGGGGATCAGCATGACGTTCGGGAAGCTGAACTGCTCCTTGAGCGCCGGGGCGATCTCCGAGCGGTAACGCAGCTTCAGCCGCGGCTGCACCGTGGTCTCAGTCTCAGTCACGGTCATGTCAGATGTCCTTACCGGTGCGCTTGGCGTAGCGGACGCTGCGCGTGACGGTCTTCTTGGAACCGTCGGCGAGCGTGCGCTCCTCCTCCACGCGGCGGTAGCCCACGCGCGTGACGACCTTGACGCCCTCGTGCTCGACGACCAGCATCACGTTGGAGACGTGGACCGGGGCCTCGATGGTGATGATGCCGCCGGTCTTGCTCCCGCGGACGGACTGGCCGACCTTGGTGTGCTTCTTGACCCGGTTGACGCCCTCGACGAGGACCTTCTCGGTCTCCGGGAAGGCCTGGATGACCTTGCCCTGCAGACCCTTGTCCTTACCGGTGATGACCTGGACCAGGTCACCCTTCTTGATGTTCAGACCACCCATGGCTTACAGCACCTCCGGGGCGAGCGAGACGATGCGCATGTAGCGCTTCTCGCGCAGCTCGCGGCCCACCGGGCCGAAGATACGGGTCCCGCGCGGGTCCCCGCCGTCCTTGATCAGGACGGCCGCGTTCTCGTCGAAGCGGATGTACGAGCCGTCCGGACGCCGGCGCTCCTTGACGGTGCGCACGATGACGGCCTTGACGACGTCGCCCTTCTTGACGCCCGCGCCGGGCAGGGCGTCCTTCACGGTGGCGACGATGACGTCGCCGATTCCGGCGTAGCGGCGGCTGGAGCCACCGAGCACGCGGATGCAAAGGATTTCCTTCGCTCCGGTGTTGTCGGCGACCCGGAGCCGCGACTCCTGCTGGATCACTATCTATCTCCTTCGTCGTGCCGGTTCACAGGGGGCTGCCGCCCAGACGAGCCAGTCGGCAGCTTTCCCTGTGCCTGGCCGAACGGACTGGTTACTTGGCCTTCTCGAGAACCTCGACCAGGCGCCAGCGCTTGGTCGCCGAGAGCGGCCGGGTCTCCATGAGCAGGACGCGGTCGCCGATGCCGGCCGTGTTCTGCTCGTCGTGGGCCTTGAGCTTGGTGGTGCGGCGCACGACCTTGCGGTACTTCGGGTGCGTCTTGCGGTCCTCGACGAGAACGACGATGGTCTTCTCCATCTTGTCGCTCACGACGTAGCCCTCGCGCACCTTGCGCGCGCCACGCGCCTCGGTGTTCTCCACGGTCTCGCTCACTTCGCCTCCTGAATGCCGATGCCGAGCTCACGCTCTGTCATCAGGGTGTAGATGCGAGCGATGTCCTTCTTCACGGCGCGCATGCGGCCGTGGTTCTCAAGCTGGCCGGTGGCCTGCTGGAAGCGGAGGTTGAACAGCTCCTCCTTGCTCTCACGGAGCTTCTCCAGCAGTTCGGCGTCGCCGAGCTCGCGCAGTTCGCGCGCGGTGGTCCCGGTCGCCATCAGATGTCACCTGCCTCACGCTTGATGATCCGGCACTTGAGCGGGAGCTTGTGCGTCGCGCGAAGCAGGGCCTCGCGTGCGCGCTCCTCGTTCGGGTACGAGAGCTCGAAGAGCACTCGGCCGGGCTTGACGTTCGCGACCCACCACTCGGGCGAACCCTTGCCGGAACCCATGCGGGTCTCGGCCGGCTTCTTGGTCAGCGGACGGTCCGGGTAGATGTTGATCCACACCTTGCCACCACGGCGGATGTGCCGGTTGATGGCGATACGGGCGGACTCGATCTGCCGGTTGGTCACGTACGCCGGGGTCAGCGCCTGGATGCCGTACTCGCCGAACGCCAGGTTGTTGCCGCCCTTGGAGGCGCCGGAGCGACCGGGGTGGTGCTGCTTGCGGTGCTTGACCCGCCGAGGGATCAGCATCACGCCTCCTTGGTCTCGGTAGCGGCCGGGGCCGACGCCTCAGCGGCGGCCGGGGCCTGGGCCTGCGGGGCCTGGGACTGCTGGCCGCCGCCACCGCCGCCGTCGCGACGCGGGCCGCGGCCACCGCCGCCGCCGTCACGACGCGGGGCACGGCGGTCGCCGTCACGGCCGCCACCGCCGCGGCGGTCGCCGCCGTCACGCGGCGGGCGCCCGGCACGGGCCTCCGCGGCGTTCAGCGCGCGCTGCGCGGACAGCGACGTGACGTCGCCCTTGTAGATCCAGACCTTCACGCCGATCCGGCCGAAGGTGGTCTTGGCCTCGTAGAAGCCGTAGTCGATGTTCGCGCGGAGCGTGTGCAGGGGCACGCGGCCCTCGCGGTACTGCTCCGAGCGGCTCATCTCGGCGCCGCCCAGACGACCGGAGACCTGGACCTTGATGCCCTTGACGCCGGCCTTCATGGAGGACTGGATCGCCTTGCGCATCGCGCGGCGGAAGGCCACACGCTGCGCCAGCTGCTCCGCGATGCCCTGCGCGACCAGCTGGGCGTCGCTCTCGGGGTTGCGCACCTCGAGGATGTTCAGCTGGACCTGCTTGGCGGTCAGCTTCTCGAGCTTGCCGCGGATGCGGTCGGCCTCGGCGCCGCGGCGGCCGATGACGATGCCCGGACGCGCGGTGTGGATGTCGACGCGGACACGGTCGCGCGTGCGCTCGATCTCCACCTTGCTGATGCCCGCGCGGTCCATGCCCTCCGTCATCAGACGGCGGATCGCGACGTCTTCCTTGACGTAGTCCTTGTACAGCTTGTCGGCGTACCACCGGGACTTGAAGTCCGTGGTGATGCCGAGGCGGAACCCATGCGGGTTAACCTTCTGGCCCACTATCGGGTCCTGCCCTTCTGCGCGACGCCCGCGGTCTCCTGGACCACGATCGTGATGTGCGAGGTCCGCTTGCGGATGCGGTAGGCGCGGCCCTGAGCGCGCGGCCGGAACCGCTTCAGGGTCGGACCCTCGTCCACGTAGGCCTCGCTGATGACCAGCTGGCCGCGGAGCTGCTTGTTGTTGCGCGCGTTGGCGGCAGCCGACGCGACGCACTTGAAGACCGGCTCGGCGGCGGCGTACGGCGCGAAGCGCAGGGTGTCGAGCGCCTGCTCGACGTCCTGGCCGCGGACCATGTCCACGACCCGGCGCACCTTCATGGCGGTCATGCGGATGTTCTTCGCCTGGGCAATGGCCTCATTGCCCGCGAGGTCCTTGGCCTTGTTCTCAGCCACGGCGCGACCTCCGATCGTCCTTCACGTGACCCTTGAACGTGCGGGTCGGGGAGAACTCGCCGAGCTTGTGGCCGACCATCGCCTCGGTGATGAACACCGGGACGTGCTTGCGGCCGTCGTGCACGGCGATCGTGTGGCCCAGCATGTCCGGCACGATCATCGAGCGCCGGGACCAGGTCTTGATGACGTTCTTGGTGTTCTTCGCGTTCTGGGCGTCCACCTTCTTGATCAGGTGGCCGTCGACGAAGGGACCCTTCTTGAGACTGCGCGGCATCTAAACCTCCTCCTAGCGCTTCTTGTTGGACTTGCGACGGCGGACGATGTACTTGTCGGAGGCCTTGCCCGGCTTGCGGGTGCGGCCTTCCTTCTGACCCCACGGGGAGACCGGGTGGCGGCCACCGGAGGTCTTGCCCTCACCACCACCGTGCGGGTGGTCGATCGGGTTCATCGCGACACCGCGGACGGTCGGGCGCTTGCCCTTCCAGCGCATGCGGCCGGCCTTGCCCCAGTTGATGTTCGACTGCTCGGCGTTGCCGACCTCGCCGACGGTGGCGCGGCAGCGCATGTCGACGTTGCGGATCTCACCGGAGGGCAGGCGCAGCTGCGCGAAGCCGCCGTCCTTGGCGACGAGCTGGACGCTCGCGCCGGCGGACCGGGCCAGCTTCGCGCCGCCGCCGGGCCGGAGCTCGATCGCGTGGATCGTGGTACCGGTCGGGATGTTGCGCAGCGGCAGGTTGTTGCCGGGCTTGATGTCCGCGCCGGGACCGTTCTCGATCCGGTCGCCCTGGCTCAGGTTCTTCGGGGCCAGGATGTAGCGCTTCTCGCCGTCCGCGTAGTGCAGCAGCGCGATGCGGGCGGTGCGGTTCGGGTCGTACTCGATGTGAGCGACCTTGGCCGGCACGCCGTCCTTGTCGTGGCGGCGGAAGTCGATCAGACGGTAGGCCCGCTTGTGGCCGCCGCCCTGGTGGCGCACGGTCACGCGGCCGGTGCTGTTGCGACCGCCCTTGCTGTGGACCGGGACGACCAGCGACTTCTCCGGGGTGCTCCGGGTGATCTCGACGAAGTCGGCGACCGACGAGCCGCGACGGCCCGGGGTAGTCGGCTTGTACTTACGGATGCCCATTAGGAAACCGGCCCTCCAAACAGCTCGATGCGGCCCTTCTTGCCGTCACCGGGGTTCGGGTCCACGGTCACGATCGCGCGCTTGGTGTCCTTGCGCTTGCCCACGCCGTAACGCGTGCGCTTGCGCTTGCCCTGGCGGTTGATCGTGTTCACCGACAGGACCTTGACGTCGAAGATCTCCTCGACGGCCTCGCGGATCTGGATCTTGTTCGTGTCCGGGTGGACGACGAACGTGTACGTGTTCTGGTCCAGAAGGCTGTAGCTCTTCTCGGACACCACCGGCTTGATGATGATGTCGCGGGCCAGGACCGAGCGGTCGGCGAACTTGCTCGTCACGCCTCGCTCCCCTCAACTTCGAGGGAGCTCGCCACCGCGGTCGCGGACTTCCCCTTGGCGGGACCGGCGATGAACTGGTCGTAGGCGCCCTGGGTGAACACGACGGCGTCGTTGACGAGCACGTCGTAGGTGTTCAGCTGGCCGACGTCGATCAGGTGCACGGTCGGGACGTTGCGGAGGCTCTTGTAGGAGACCTCGTCGGTGCGCTGGAGCACGACGAGCACCTGCTTGTGCTCGGTCACGCCCTTGAGCAGCGCCACGGCGGACTTGGTGTTCGGGGTCGCACCCTCGACCAGGGCGTCCACCACGATCACGCGGCCGTCGCGGGCCCGGTCCGAGAGGGCACCGCGCAGGGCGGCGGCCTTCATCTTCTTCGGGGTGCGCTGGGCGTAGTCGCGCGGCACCGGGCCGTGGACGACGCCACCGCCGGCGAACTGCGGCGCGCGGGTCGAACCCTGGCGGGCCCGGCCGGTGCCCTTCTGGCGGTACGGCTTCTTGCCGCCGCCGGACACCTCGCCGCGGGTCTTGGTCTTGTGCGTGCCCTGACGGGCCGCCGCCAGCTGGGCCACCACGACCTGGTGGATCAGCGGGATGTTGGTCTGGACGTCGAAGATCTCGCCGGGGAGGTCGACGGAGACAACCTGCGTCATGTCAGGCTCCCTTCTTGACCGAGGTCTTGACCAGGACCAGCCCGCCGTTGGGGCCGGGGATGGCGCCCTTGACGAGGATCAGGCCCTTCTCGGCGTCCACGGCCTGGACGGTGAGGTTCTGGACGGTCACGCGCGCCGAGCCCATCCGACCGGCCATGCGCACGCCCTTGAAGACGCGACCGGGGGTCGCGCAGGCGCCGATGGAACCGGGCGAGCGGTGCTTGCGCTGCACGCCGTGGCCCGCGCCGAGGCCTCGGAAGTTGTGGCGCTTCATGACACCGGCGAAGCCGTGGCCCTTGGAGGTGCCGGAGACGTCCACGATCTGACCCTGCGTGAAGGTCTCGGCGGTGATCTCCTGGCCCAGGGAGTACTCGGCGGCGTCGGTGGTGCGGATCTCCACGGTGTAGCGGCGCGGCGTCACGCCGGCCTTCGCGAAGTGTCCGGCCTCGGGCTTGGTCACCTTGGTCGGCTTCACGGCACCGTAGGCGATCTGCACGGCCTCGTAGCCGTCGATCTCCTGCTTGCGGATCTGCGTCACGACGCACGGCCCGGCCTTGACGACGGTCACCGGGACGACCCGGTTGTTCTCGTCCCAGACCTGGGTCATGCCGAGCTTCTCGCCCAGGACGCCCTTAATCTGCTTTCCCATGTGCCGGCCGCCTAGAGCTTGATCTCGATGTCGACGCCCGCCGGCAGGTCGAGACGCATCAGCGAGTCAACCGTCTTCGGGGTCGGGTCGAGGATGTCGATGAGTCGCTTGTGCGTGCGCATCTCGAAGTGCTCGCGCGAGTCCTTGTACTTGTGCGGCGAGCGGATGACGCAGTACACGTTCTTCTCAGTCGGCAGCGGCACCGGGCCGGCGACCTGCGCACCAGTGCGGATCACGGTCTCGACGATCTTCTTCGCCGAGGAGTCGATCACCTCGTGGTCGTAGGCCTTGAGCCTGATGCGGATCTTCTGTCCCGCCATGGCTGCTTGGTTCCTTATCCTTCGTCTGTCTTGGACCTGTTGTCCGGCGTCTGCGTCGGCCGACCCCGATCGGTGCCGGGGACTGCTCGCATCAACGCGCCCGGCGATCAAGGTGGTTGTGGACCCACCCGACCACCGGGTTTGCCGCGTTCCACAGCCTGTGTGTCCCGCGAAGCCTGTCGTGCTTTGTCCCGCGTTGTCCGGTCCACGCGGTCGGGCGTGTCGCCCGGTGGAGCGTGGCGATCCCGTAGGCGCGACTCATCGCCTCGCCTGCAGAATCGGATTCCGCGAGAACGTGCTTCACCTGCACCGGAGCCCTAGCCGAAGACGGCCCGGGACCCCCGCGCACCCAAAAAGGGCGCGGACGGTCAAGCAACCTCAACAGTATGGCCCAGGCCTGGGGGTTTTGGGAAATCGAGGCGTGGGCATCCACGCTTCCTTTTTGAGATGTGATATGGAGCACGCCTCCGTGGCCCGGACCTCGGCGACCCCGCGCTGGTCACGGACCGGAATCGGGCCGGCACTGTCGACATTCGACAGCACCGGCCCGACACCTTCCCGCTCTCAAGCCGCGATCCGCGACTCCCCCGCCACCCCCGCCACGCGCACCGTCGGCGCCACGGGCCCCAGCGGGTACTCCTTGAACTCCACCGCGTTCGCCGCCCGCGCCGTCAGCCAGTTGAAGAAGCCGGCCACGATCTTGCGGGTCAGCATCTTGTAGGCCTTGTTGCGGCTGGCGATCTTCTTGGCGTCGACCGGCGCCAGGAAGCCCCCGGCGCCCTTGCCCTGCTTCTGGCCGATCTTGACCGCGGGGCGCAGGATCCGCTCGTAGGCGGCGAACGCCGCGGTGTGGTCGCCGCCGGCCGCCGCGAGTTCTCCGGCCAGGACGTGCGCTCCCATCATCGCCATGCCGGTACCGCTGCCGCCGGGTCCGGCGCACCAGGCGGCGTCGCCGAGCAGGACCACGCGGCCGGTCGACCAGCGGTCCATACGGATCTGGCTGAGGGTGTCGAAGTACAGGTCCTCGGCCTGCCACAGGCCGTTCAGCAGGGCCGGGGTCTCCCATCCGGCATCGGCATAGGTCTGGGCCACGAGCTGCTTCTGCGCCGCGACGTCGTGGCGGTCGTAGGCGAGGCCCGGGGCGTGGAAGACGAAGCCGACGCCGAGCCGTGCCGCGTCCCGAGCGCTGGCCGCCATCACGCCGCGGCCGGGAACGTTGTAGATGCGCCCCTCGTGGTCCAGGCCGAGGTCGTTCGGGGCGGTGAAGCCCGCGATCACCCAGCCGAGGTCCGCGCGGTAGCGCTCCTCGGGGCCGAAGGCCAGGCCCCGGACGCCGGAGTGCAGGCCGTCCGCGCCGACCACCAGGTCATAGCTGGCCGTCGCGCCGCTCGCGAAGGTGACCAGGACGCCGTCCGCGCGGTCGTCCAGGCCGACAATCCAGTCGCCGAACACGTAGCGCGTGTCCTGGCGCGTCGCGTCGTACAGGATGCGCGCCAGATCGCCGCGCTCGATCTCGACCTCGCCGCTGAAGAAGGCCGAGGAGAAGGCGATGACCGGCTCCCCCGCGCCGTCGACCACGACCTGGTCGCCCATCGCGGTCTCGGCGGCCTTCACCTCATCGAAGATGCCCATCGCCTTCAGCAGCTTCACCTGCTCGCCGCGGAAATCAACGGCGCCGCCGCTGTCCCGCAGGAACGTCGAGCGCTCGACCACCGTCGCCTCGAAGCCGTGGCGGTGCAGCCAGTAGGCGAGGGAGGGACCTGCGATGCCGGCGCCCGAGATGAGGACGCTGCGGACGTTCTTGGTGCTCTGGCCGTTCCGGATGCTGCTCATGGCCCTACCCCCTGGATCGACGGGTCTTGTCCCGTTGCCGTTGAGACAACTGTACAATCGTCTTGGACGATTGTACAAGACGATTGTACAAACGTGTCGATCCGTGATTCCCGCCGGCGTGCGGCATACGGTCGCGCCATGGAAGCCGCGTACACCCTCGACGACGCCCGCGCCCTGTTCCCCGACCTGGTCGAGGAGGCCCGGGTCACGCGCCACCCGGTCTACGTCACCGACGACGCCGGAGAGCCGGTCGTCGCGATCGTCGGGATCCAGTGGCTGGAGGAGTGCGAGAAGCTGATGGCCGAGAGCGGGACCTCGGCCTGATGCGGGGCGGCGCTCAGATCAGCTGGAGGCCGTAGCGGTCGGCGAAGGGCTGGTAGCGCCGCTTGTCCAGGGTGGCCAGGGGCAGCCCGTAGGACAGGCAGCCCGCGGCGATCCAGGCGGCGTTCGCCGCCGGAGTGGTGCCGGTGCGCTGGGCGGCCACCACGATGCGGCCCCAGATGCGGGCCACCGTCTCGTCGCCGGGGATCGTGCGGCCGGGATCGAGCCATTCGCAGAGTTCTTCCGTGCGGGAGTGGCCCCACAGCAGGCGTTCGGGCCAGGTCGCCAGCTCGGCGACGGCGGGGAACGGCAGGAGCACCGTGCAGCCGGCGAACGCGCCGAGGGTCCGGTCGGCCGAGAACCAGCGGGACGCCAGGTCGGCGTCGACGGCCACCAGATCCGGCCCGGGACGCTCGCCGATCGCGGCGATCACGTCCGGGGCGAGGTGCGCGCCGTTCGCGGCGGATACCTCCGGCGCCGGCCGATGGCCATTGCCATTGCCATCGCCGTTGCCAGCGCGATCGCCATCGCCATCGCCGTTGCCAGCGCGATCGCCATCGCCATCGCCGTTGCCGTTGCCGTTGCCATCGGCACCATCGCCAGCACCGTTGTCATGGCCAGCGCGATCGCCAGAGGCACTGTCACCGCCGCCGTCAGGAAGCCCATCGTCAGCGCCCTGACCGCCCGCCGCAGCCGCATCGGCCGCGAAGTACTCGCCGGCCGAATCCACGGCGGCCCATCCCCATCCCCCGTGCCGCCCGAGCACCTGGTCCACCGTCAACCACCGCGACGCCAACTCCGCGCCGGGGAACTCCCGCTCCTCAGCCGGCATGGTGCCGCCGTTCCTCGTGCAGCCACGCGAGGAACGCCTCGCGCTCGCGTTCCGAGGCGAACAGCGTCGGCCACTGGGCCAACTCCTCCAGGGTCAGGGGCCGGACGCCGGCCGTGCGCACCCTGCGGTCGAGATCGCTCCTGCGGAGCGGCTGGATCCGGGCCAGCCACGCGTCGAAGGTCTCGCCGGGCAACGGTGGATACTTCACACCTACCTCCGAAGTTCGGGGAATTACATCCAGTTAATGCCCCGGGTGCCGCTCAGGAGCGTGAGCCGCACAGGAAATTCACTCGAAAGTAGAAAGGGAAGGCCCCCGGAGCCGAAGCTCCGGGGGCCTTCCCTGTGGTGCCGCTCTGTGGCCCTAGGGCCGCAGGGTCCTTACTTCGTGATCTTCACAACGCGGCCGGCGCCGACGGTGCGGCCACCCTCACGGATGGCGAACCGCAGGCCGTCCTCCATGGCGATCGGCTGGATCAGCGCGACCGACATCTCGGTGTTGTCGCCCGGCATGACCATCTCGGTGCCCTCGGGGAGGGTCACGACGCCGGTCACGTCGGTCGTCCGGAAGTAGAACTGCGGACGGTAGTTGTTGAAGAACGGCGTGTGCCGGCCACCCTCGTCCTTGGACAGGATGTAGACGTTCGCCTCGAAGTCGGTGTGCGGGGTGGTCGTGCCCGGCTTGATCACGACCTGGCCGCGCTCGACGTCGTCGCGCTTGATGCCGCGGAGCAGCAGACCGACGTTCTCGCCGGCCTGGCCCTCGTCGAGCAGCTTGCGGAACATCTCGACACCGGTGACCGTGGTGGTCTGCTTCTCGTTGCGGATGCCGATGATGTCGACGGTCTCGTTGACCTTGACGATGCCGCGCTCGATACGACCGGTGACGACGGTGCCACGACCGGTGATCGTGAAGACGTCCTCGATCGGCATCAGGAACGGCTTGTCGATCTCGCGCTCCGGCTGCGGGATCGCGGTGTCGACGGCCTCCATCAGCTCCAGGAGCTTGGCGGTCCACTCGGCGTCGCCCTCGAGCGCCTTGAGCGCCGAGACGCGGATGACCGGCAGGTCGTCGCCCGGGAACTCGTACTCGGAGAGCAGCTCGCGCACCTCGAGCTCGACGAGCTCCAGGATCTCCTCGTCGTCCACCATGTCCGACTTGTTCAGCGCGACCACGATGTAGGGCACGCCGACCTGGCGGGCCAGGAGCACGTGCTCCTTGGTCTGCGGCATCGGGCCGTCGGTGGCGGCCACGACCAGGATGGCGCCGTCCATCTGCGCCGCACCGGTGATCATGTTCTTGATGTAGTCCGCGTGACCGGGGCAGTCGACGTGCGCGTAGTGGCGCTTGTCGGTCTGGTACTCGACGTGCGCGATCGAGATGGTGATACCGCGCTGGCGCTCTTCGGGCGCCTTGTCGATCTGGTCGAACGGGGTGTACGGGTTCAGGTCCGGGTGAGCGTCGTGCAGAACCTTGGTGATGGCCGCGGTCAGCGTCGTCTTCCCGTGGTCGATGTGACCGATGGTGCCGATGTTGACGTGCGGCTTGTTCCGCTCGAACTTCGCCTTCGCCACGATGTCCTCCTGTGGACTTTGGTGAGGTGCGCCCCGGGGATGGATTCCGCCGGCGGCGTTTCTACGGATTCTCAGGACGGCCCGGGTTGGCCGTGACCGTCCCGACGGCTTGGGCTACTCGCCGCGCGCCTTCTTGATGATCTCTTCCGCCACGTTCCGGGGAACCTCGGCGTAGGAGTCGAACTGCATGCTGTACGAGGCCCGGCCGGACGTCTTGGACCGGAGGTCCCCGACGTAGCCGAACATCTCGGACAGCGGAACCAGGGCCTTGACGACCCGGGCGCCGAACCGCTCGTCCATGGCCTGGATCTGGCCACGACGGGAGTTGAGGTCGCCGATCACGTCGCCCATGTTGTCCTCGGGCGTGGTGACCTCGACGGCCATCATCGGCTCCAGGATCGCGGGGTCGGCCTTGCGGGCCGCCTCCTTGAACGCCATGGAACCGGCGACCTTGAACGCCATCTCCGAGGAGTCGACCTCGTGGTACTTGCCGTCGAGCAGGGTGACCTTCACGCCGGTCAGCGGGTAGCCGGCGAGCACGCCGAACTCCATCGCGTCCTGGCAGCCGGCGTCGACCGAGGGGATGTACTCCTTCGGGATGCGCCCGCCGCTCACGGCGTTGACGAACTCGTAGCCCTCGGCACCCGGCTCGCCGTCGGCCAGCGGCTCGACGGTGATGATGACGGACGCGTACTGGCCCGAGCCACCGGTCTGCTTCTTGTGGGTGTACTCGATCTTCTCCGCCTTGCGGCGGAGCGTCTCGCGGTACGCCACCTGCGGCTTGCCGACGTTCGCCTCGACCTTGAACTCGCGGCGCATGCGGTCCACCAGGATCTCCAGGTGGAGCTCGCCCATGCCGGAGATGACGGTCTGGCCGGTCTCCTCGTCGGTGCGAACCTGGAAGGACGGGTCCTCCTCGGCCAGGCGCTGGATCGCGACGCCCAGCTTCTCCTGGTCGGACTTCGTCTTCGGCTCGATGGCGACGTGGATCACCGGGGCCGGGAACGTCATCGACTCCAGGATGATCGGGTTCGCCTGGTCCGACAGCGTCTCACCGGTGGTGGTGTCCTTCAGACCCATCACGGCGATGATGTCGCCGGCGCCCACCGAGTCGATCTCCTCACGCTTGTTCGCGTGCATGCGGTAGATCTTGCCGATGCGCTCCTTGCGCCCCTTCACGGAGTTCAGGTAGGTGCCACCGGACTCCAGGACGCCGGAGTAGACGCGCACGAACGTGAGCTTGCCCAGGTGCGGGTCGCTCATGATCTTGAACGCCAGGGCCGACATCGGCTCGTCGTTGGACGGCTTGCGGTGCAGGACCGTCTCCTCGTCGCCGACCTTGTGGCCGTCGATGGCGTCCACGTCCAGCGGCGAGGGCAGGTAGCGGACGATCGCGTCGAGCAGGGGCTGCACGCCCTTGTTCTTGAACGCGGTCCCGCAGAACACCGGGTTCAGCGCGGAGGCGAGGGTGGCGCGGCGGATGGCCGCGTACAGCTGCTCCGTGGCGGGCTCCTTGCCCTCCAGGTACAGCTCCATCATCTCGTCGTCGGCCTCGGCGATGGTCTCCAGCAGACGCCCGCGCCACTCGTCGGCGGCCTCGGTGTGCGTCTCCGGGATGTCGATCTCGTCGTAGGCCTCGCCCAGCTTGGTCTCGGCGCTCCAGACCAGGGCCTTCATCTTCACCAGGTCGATGACGCCCTTGAAGTCGCCCTCGGCGCCGATCGGCAGCTGCATGACCAGCGGCGTGGCGTTCAGGCGGGTGACGATCATGTCGACGCAGCGGTGGAACTCCGCGCCGGTGCGGTCCAGCTTGTTGACGAAGCAGATACGCGGGACGCCGTACCGGTCGGCCTGTCGCCAGACCGTCTCGGACTGCGGCTCCACGCCGGCGACACCGTCGAACACCGCGACCGCGCCGTCGAGCACGCGCAGGGAGCGCTCCACCTCGACGGTGAAGTCCACGTGCCCGGGCGTGTCGATGATGTTGATCGTGTTGTCGACGTCGTCCACCGTCCAGTGACAGGTGACAGCAGCGGACGTGATCGTGATGCCACGCTCCTGCTCCTGCTCCATCCAGTCGGTGGTGGCAGCGCCGTCGTGGACCTCGCCGATCTTGTAGCTCATCCCGGTGTAGTACAGGATGCGCTCGGTCGTCGTGGTCTTGCCCGCGTCGATGTGGGCCATGATCCCGATGTTGCGGACCTTGGCCAGGTCAACGGCGTTGGGGGCCATTTCGCTCAGCTACTTTCTGCGGTCTCGGCTACCGGGGTTACCAGCGGTAGTGCGCGAACGCCTTGTTCGCGTCCGCCATCTTGTGCGTGTCCTCGCGGCGCTTGACGGAGGCGCCCAGACCGTTGGAGGCGTCCAGGAGCTCGTTCATCAGGCGCTCGGTCATGGTCTTCTCGCGGCGCTGCCGGGAGTAGCCCACCAGCCAGCGCAGGGCCAGCGTGGTGCTGCGGCCGGCGCGGACCTCGATCGGCACCTGGTAGGTCGCACCGCCGACGCGGCGGGACTTGACCTCCAGGGTCGGCTTCACGTTGTCCAGCGCGCGCTTGAGCGTGATCACCGGGTCGGTGCCGGTCTTCTCCCGGCAGCCCTCCAGGGCGCCGTAGACGATGCGCTCGGCGGTGGAGCGCTTGCCGTCCAGCAGGACCTTGTTCACCAGGGAGGTGACCAGCGGGGAGTTGTAGACCGGGTCGATGACGACCGGGTGCTTCGGGGCAGGACCCTTGCGAGGCATTAGCTCTTCTCCTTCTTGGCGCCGTAGCGGCTGCGGGCCTGCTTGCGGTTCTTGACGCCCTGGGTGTCGAGCGAGCCACGGACGATCTTGTACCGAACGCCCGGCAGGTCCTTCACACGGCCGCCGCGCACGAGCACGATCGAGTGCTCCTGCAGGTTGTGGCCGACGCCCGGGATGTACGCCGTGACCTCGATGCCGGAGGACAGCTTCACACGGGCCACCTTGCGCAGAGCCGAGTTCGGCTTCTTGGGCGTGGTGGTGTACACGCGGGTGCAGACGCCGCGGCGCTGCGGGGATCCCTTGAGCGCAGGAGTGTTGTTCTTCACAACCTTGTCCTGCCGGCCCTTGCGGACCAACTGCTGAATTGTAGGCACTAGGTGCTGGCCTTCCCTTTCCTTCTACGGCTCCGCGGGGGCGACCCCCGGGCGCGGAGTGCTACTACCTCTCGGTTTCGCGTCGAGTTCCTGCTGGTTCACCGGCCACGGCCCACCCTCGCCGACTCGCGGGCGTCCTGTCCGGGTATCACCCGGGACGTCCGGTCCACGAGGTCGGGCGTGTCGCGACCTACAGACCCCTGCCGTCTCGGACGACGGACCGCGCGGTGGACGCGAGCCCGCACCCGGATGGTGCGCAGGCAGGAGTAGCCGGGGGGACACCCCTGGCACGGCGACGAGCCTACCCAGGGCATGCCGGTGAGGTCAAAACGGAGGGAGGGACCTTAGCACCGGACTCCTCCGCCATCAAGGCGGCTGGTCCGTGCACCGGGCCCGCCACGGTCCGCCCCACTGGCGAACCCACTCATTCTCGCATGCCGGACAGCAGTCCGTGACCGTTTAACGAGGCGGGTGACGTCGGCCGACACAGAGGTCAACGGCAGGGGCACCGGAGGTATTCCCGCGCCACACCGGGCTCGGCCCGTCACGTGAACAACAGCGTCAGCACGCCTTTGATTCCGGCGTGCGCCACGAAGTAGTAGTGGAAGATCAGGTAGGCGAGGATCGCCAGATCCGCCAGTCCCAGCAGTCGGGCCAGATCCGCGAGCCCGGCTCCGGTCCGCGTGCCCTCGGCCGCCAGTATGCTCCGCTTCGCCCTGGCCCCCCAGCGCGCGGCGAACACCGCGGCCACGAGCGCGACGGCTATCGGCAGGTTGTAGAACGGCGTCCACGACGACCAGGCCAGCACCGCGGCGGCCATCGCGGCCACCGCCCGCAGCTCCAGCCGGGCGCCCTGGTCCGGTCCCCCGTACCCGCCGCCCTGCCTCGGCACAGGGCTCGGCGAGGGCCGGCTGCCGGCCGCGCTGTAGTTGGGACGCCCGACCTCGGGCTGGTCGTTCATCGGCCGTCCGCCTTTCGGGTCACTGGCGACATGTTCAGAGTACCCACGGGGAACCTGAACCACGTCTCATGCATCAAAGGTCTGTAACGTCCGCACAACCGGGGGACCCAACATGACCGCCCACGAGATCTTCCAGCAACGCTTCAACGCGCTCGATGTCACCACCCGGGCAGCGCTGGTGTTCCGCTACCGCGAAGGACTGCCCCTGGCACACGTCGCCCAACTGGTCGACCGGCCGGCCCGCAAGCTCGGGCCGCTGCTGGACCGGACGCTGGCAGAGCTGTGCGAAGCCGGTGCGCTTCCCGCGGCGGCCGAGCCGGCTGCGGCAGGTCCGGCCTCGGGAGATCCGGCGTCGGCAGGTCCGGCGTCGGCAGGTCCGACAGCGGATCCGGCACAGGCCCTGCGCGACGAACTCGACGCGCTGCGCGGCGATCCCGCGCTGTCGTCGTTCAGTCTGGTCTCCGCCGTCCGGGCCGAGCAGAACCGCCGGGGACTCCTGCGGGGCGGCGTCATGCGCCGCTTCGCCTAGAAACCCGAAGGGCGGCCGCTCCCCCACCGGGGAACGGCCGCCCAATCAGCGTGCTAGGGGATCAACCCCGACCTCAGCCGCTGTAGCCGCCGAAGTCGTACTCCTCCAGCGGGACCGCCTGGCCGGAGCCGCTGCCGAAGCTGTACGACGAGTAGTCGTCGTCGTAGCCCACCAGCGTGTACATCTGGGCCTTCGCCTCTTCGGTCGGCTCGACCTTGATGTTCCGGTAGCGCGGCATGCCGGTCCCGGCCGGGATCAGCTTGCCGATGATCACGTTCTCCTTCAGGCCCAGCAGCGAGTCGGACTTGCCGTTGATCGCCGCGTCCGTCAGGACCCGGGTGGTCTCCTGGAAGGAGGCCGCCGACAGCCACGAGTCCGTGGCCAGCGACGCCTTGGTGATACCCATCAGCTGCGGACGCCCGGAGGCGGCGTGCCCGCCCTCGGAGATCACCTTGCGGTTCTCGGTCTCGAAGCGGCTGAACTCGACCAGCTCGCCCGGGAGCAGCTCGGCGTCCCCGGCCTCGATGATCGTCACCCGGCGCAGCATCTGCCGGACGATGATCTCGATGTGCTTGTCGTGGATCGGCACACCCTGGCTGCGGTACACCTTCTGGACCTCGGCCACCAGGTGGATCTGCACCTGGCGCTGGCCCAGGATGCGCAGCACGTCGTGCGGGTTGATGGTGCCCTTGGTGAGCTCCTGCCCGACCTCGACGTGCTGGTCGTCGGAGACCAGCAGCATGGTGCGCTTGCTGACCGGGTAGGCGACCTCCTCCACCGACGGGTCGTCCGGGGTGATGACCAGCTTGCGGGTCTTGTCGGTGTCCTCGATCCGGACCCGGCCGGCCGCCTCGGCGATCGGCGCCACGCCCTTGGGCGTGCGGGCCTCGAACAGCTCGATGACACGCGGCAGACCCTGCGTGATGTCGTCGCCGGCCACACCGCCGGTGTGGAAGGTGCGCATGGTCAGCTGGGTGCCGGGCTCGCCGATCGACTGCGCGGCGATGATGCCCACCGCCTCGCCGACGTCCACCAGCTTGCCGGTGGCCAGCGACCGGCCGTAGCACATCGCGCAGGTGCCGACCTTGGACTGGCAGGTCAGGACCGAGCGGACCTTGACCTCGGCCACGCCGTTCTCGATCAGCTTGTCGATCGCCACGTCGCCGAGGTCCACGCCGGCGTCGAGGATCGTCTTCTTCTCGACGACGACCTTCTCCGCGGTGTTGCGCGCGTAGACCGAGTTCTCGACGTTCTCGTCCTTGATCAGACGACCCTCGGAGTTCTTGGCCGCGATCGGCATCATGATGCCGCGCTCGGTGCCGCAGTCCTCCTCACGGATGATCACGTCCTGCGAGACGTCCACCAGACGCCGGGTGAGGTACCCGGAGTCCGCGGTGCGCAGCGCGGTGTCGGCCAGACCCTTGCGGGCGCCGTGCGTGGAGATGAAGTACTCGACGACCGACAGGCCCTCGCGGAAGGACGCCTTGATGGGACGCGGGATGGTCTCGTTCTTGGCGTTCGAGACCAGTCCGCGCATACCGGCGATCTGCCGCATCTGCATGAAGTTACCGCGCGCGCCGGAGTCGACCATCATGAAGATCGGGTTCGTCTTCGAGAAGTTCTCCTGCATCGCGTTGGCGACGTCGTTGGTGGCCTTGGTCCAGATGGAGATGAGCTCCTGGTTGCGCTCTTCCTTCGTGACCAGACCGCGCTCGTACTGCTTCTGGATCTTCGCGGCCTGGGCCTCGTAGCCCTCGAGGATCTCGCCCTTCTTCGGCGGGACCACGATGTCCTCGACGGACACCGTGACGCCGGAGCGGGTCGCCCAGTAGAAGCCCGCGGACTTCAGGTTGTCCAGGGTCGCCGCGACCGTCACCTTCGGGTAGCGCTCGGCCAGGTCGTTGACGATCGCCGAGAGCTGCTTCTTGGCCACTTCGCGGTTCTCGTACGGGTAGTCCAGCGGCAGCAGCTCGTTGAACAGCGCCCGGCCCAGCGAGGTCTTCAGGCGGAACGGCTGGCCGGTCTCCCAGCCCTCCGGAGCCACCCAGCCGCGCGGCGGCACCGCCTCGGAGATGCGCAGCTCGATCGGCGCCTGCAGGTCCAGCTCGCGGTTGTCGAAGGCCATCATGGCCTCCGAGATCGAGCCGAACGCCCGGCCCTCGCCCTTCATCCCGTCACGGTCCATCGTGAGGAAGAAGATGCCCAGGACCATGTCCTGCGTCGGCGAGGTGATCGGCCGGCCGTGCGCCGGGGACAGGATGTTGTTCGAGGACAGCATCAGGATGCGGGCCTCGGCCTGCGCCTCGGCGGACAGCGGCAGGTGCACCGCCATCTGGTCGCCGTCGAAGTCCGCGTTGAACGCGGTGCACACCAGCGGGTGGATCTGGATCGCCTTGCCCTCGACCAGCTGCGGCTCGAAGGCCTGGATGCCCAGGCGGTGCAGCGTGGGGGCGCGGTTGAGCAGCACCGGGTGCTCCCCGATGACCTCTTCCAGCACGTCCCACACGACCGGCCGCGCGCGCTCCACCATCCGCTTGGCGGACTTGATGTTCTGCGCGTGGTTCAGGTCCACCAGCCGCTTCATCACGAAGGGCTTGAACAGCTCCAGCGCCATCTGCTTGGGCAGACCGCACTGGTGCAGCTTGAGCTGCGGGCCGACGACGATGACCGAACGGGCAGAGTAGTCGACGCGCTTGCCCAGCAGGTTCTGGCGGAACCGGCCCTGCTTGCCCTTGAGCATGTCGCTCAGGGACTTCAGCGGACGGTTGCCCGGTCCGGTGACCGGACGGCCGCGGCGGCCGTTGTCGAACAGCGAGTCCACGGCCTCCTGCAGCATCCGCTTCTCGTTGTTGACGATGATCTCCGGCGCGCCCAGGTCCAGCAGCCGCTTGAGGCGGTTGTTCCGGTTGATCACGCGGCGGTACAGGTCGTTCAGGTCGGAGGTCGCGAAGCGGCCACCGTCCAGCTGCACCATCGGACGCAGGTCCGGCGGGATCACGGGCACGCAGTCCAGCACCATGCCGGACGGCGAGTTGTTGGTCGAGCGGAAGGCCTCGACGACCTTCAGGCGCTTGAGGGCACGGGTCTTCTTCTGGCCCTTGCCGTTGCGGATGGTGTCGCGCAGCGACTCCGCCTCGGCGTCCAGGTCGAAGGTCTCCAGCCGGCGCTGCAGCGCGGCAGCACCCATCGACCCGGAGAAGTACGTGCCGTAGCGGTCACGCATCTCCCGGTACAGGATCTCGTCGCCCTCCAGGTCCTGGACCTTCAGCGACTTGAACCGGCTCCAGACCTCGTCGAGCCGGTCGATCTCGCGCTGCGCGCGGTCGCGCAGCTGCTTCATCTCCCGCTCGCCGCCCTCGCGCACCTTGCGGCGCTGGTCGGCCTTGGCACCCTCGGCCTCCAGGGCCGCCAGGTCCTCCTCGAGCTTCTTCTGCCGGGCCTCGACGTCGGCGTCGCGCCGGTTCTCGACCTGCTGGCGCTCCACGGAGACCTTGGCCTCCAGCGAGGGCAGGTCCCGGGTGCGGCGCTCGTCGTCGACCTCGGTGATCATGTAGGCGGCGAAGTAGATGACCTTCTCCAGGTCCTTCGGCGCCAGGTCCAGCAGGTAGCCCAGCCGGGACGGCACACCCTTGAAGTACCAGATGTGCGTCACCGGGGCGGCGAGCTCGATGTGGCCCATCCGCTCACGGCGCACCTTGGCCCGGGTGACCTCGACCCCGCAGCGCTCGCAGATGATGCCCTTGAAGCGCACCCGCTTGTACTTGCCGCAGTAGCACTCCCAGTCCCGGGTGGGGCCGAAGATCTTCTCGCAGAAGAGTCCGTCCTTCTCCGGCTTCAGGGTGCGGTAGTTGATGGTCTCCGGCTTCTTCACCTCGCCGTAGGACCAGGTGCGGATGTCGTCGGCAGTCGCCAGACCGATACGGAGCTCGTCGAAGAAATTGACGTCAAGCATGTGGTTTCTATCCTCCTCGATGACTCGTTCGATCAGACCTCTTCGACACTGGACGGCTCACGCCGGCTCAGGTCGATGCCGAGTTCCTCGGCCGCTCGGAACACGTCCTCGTCGGTGTCGCGGAGCTCGATCATGGTGCCGTCCTTGCTGAGCACCTCGACGTTGAGGCACAGCGACTGCATTTCCTTGATCAACACCTTGAAGGACTCCGGGATGCCGGGCTCGGGGATGTTGTCGCCCTTGACGATGGCCTCGTAGACCTTCACGCGGCCGAGCACGTCGTCGGACTTGATGGTGAGCAGTTCCTGCAGCGCGTAGGCGGCGCCGTAGGCCTCCAGGGCCCACACCTCCATCTCGCCGAACCGCTGGCCGCCGAACTGGGCCTTACCGCCCAGCGGCTGCTGCGTGATCATCGAGTAGGGGCCGGTGCTGCGCGCGTGCAGCTTGTCGTCGACCAGGTGGTGCAGCTTCAGGATGTACATGTAGCCGACCGAGATCGGGTACGGGAACGGCTCGCCGGAGCGGCCGTCGAACATCCGGGCCTTGCCGGTGCTGTCGACCAGCCGGACGCCGTCCCGGGTCTTCAGGGTGTTCCCCAGCAGACCGGTGATCTCGTCCTCGCGGGCGCCGTCGAAGACCGGGGTGGCGACCTTGGTCTTCGCCTCGGCCTTGTCCGCGCCGATCGAGCGCAGCCGCTCCTGCCACTCGCCCTCGCCGTCGCCGATGTCCCAGCCGGTGGCGGCGATCCACCCGAGGTGGGTCTCCAGCACCTGGCCCGGGTTCATCCGGGAGGGCACACCGAGCGGGTTCAACACGATGTCGACCGGGGTGCCGTCCTCCAGGAACGGCATGTCCTCGACCGGGAGGATCTTGGCGATGACGCCCTTGTTGCCGTGCCGGCCGGCCAGCTTGTCGCCGTGGGTGATCTTGCGCTTCTGCGCCACGTACACCCGGACCAGCTGGTTGACGCCCGGCGGCAGCTCGTCGCCGCTGTCGCGGTCGAAGATCCGGACGCCGATGATCTTGCCCTGCTCGCCGTGCGGCACCTTCAGCGAGGTGTCGCGGACTTCGCGGGCCTTCTCACCGAAGATCGCGCGCAGCAGCCGCTCCTCCGGGGTGAGCTCGGTCTCGCCCTTGGGCGTGACCTTGCCGACCAGGATGTCGCCGGGGACGACGTCCGCGCCGATCCGGATGATGCCGCGCTCGTCGAGGTCGGCCAGGACCTCCTCGGAGACGTTCGGGATGTCCCGGGTGATCTCCTCCGGGCCCAGCTTGGTGTCCCGGGCGTCGACCTCGTGCTCCTCGATGTGGATCGAGGACAGGACGTCGTCCTGCACGAGGCGCTGCGACAGGATGATCGCGTCCTCGTAGTTGTGGCCCTCCCACGGCATGAACGCCACGAGCAGGTTCTTGCCCAGGGCCATCTCGCCGTCCTGGGTGCACGGGCCGTCGGCCAGCACCGAGCCGACCTCGACCCGCTCGCCCTCGGCCACGACCACCTTCTGGTTGAAGGAGGTGCCCTGGTTGGAGCGGCGGAACTTGGCGATCCGGTAGACGCTGGTGGTGGCGTCGTCGTTGGCCACGGTGACCAGGTCGGCGGACACCTCGGTGACCACGCCGCCCTTGTCGGCGGTGACCACGTCGGCGGCGTCGACCGCGCAGCGGAACTCCATGCCGGTGCCGACGTACGGCGAGTCCGACTGCAGCAGCGGCACGGCCTGGCGCATCATGTTCGCGCCCATCAGGGCGCGGTTGGCGTCGTCGTGCTCCAGGAACGGGATCATGGCCGTGGCCACCGACACCATCTGGCGCGGCGAGACGTCCATGTAGTCGATGTCGGCCGGAGCCATCATCTCGATCTCGCCGCCCTTGCGGCGGCACAGCACGCGCTCGTCGGTGTAGGAGCCGTCGTCCCGGACCGGGGCGTTGGCCTGGGCCACGACGTACCGGTCCTCCTCGTCCGCGGTCAGGTAGTCGATGTGGTCGGTGACCTTGCCGTCGACGACCTTGCGGTACGGGGTCTCGATGAAGCCGAAGGCGTTGATCCGGCCGTAGGAGGCCAGCGAGCCGATCAGGCCGATGTTCGGGCCTTCCGGGGTCTCGATCGGGCACATCCGGCCGTAGTGCGAGGGGTGCACGTCGCGGACCTCGAAGCCGGCCCGCTCGCGGGACAGACCGCCGGGGCCCAGCGCGTTCAGGCGGCGCTTGTGGGTCAGGCCGGACAGCGGGTTGGTCTGGTCCATGAACTGCGAGAGCTGGCTGGTGCCGAAGAACTCCTTGATGGAGGCGACGACCGGCCGGATGTTGATCAGCGTCTGCGGCGTGATGGCCTCGACGTCCTGCGTGGTCATGCGCTCGCGGACGACGCGCTCCATGCGGGCCAGGCCGGTGCGGACCTGGTTCTGGATCAGCTCGCCGACGCTGCGCAGGCGGCGGTTGCCGAAGTGGTCGATGTCGTCCTCTTCGACGACGACCATCGGCGCGCCCTCGACCTGCGGGTCCATCTCGGTCTCGCCGGCGTGCAGCTTCACCAGGAACTTGATCGCGTTGACGATGTCGTCCTCGGTGAGCACCGTGTTGTCGATGCCGCTGGCCTGCCCCAGCTTCTTGTCGATCTTGTAGCGGCCGACCTTGGCCAGGTCGTAGCGCTTGGGGTTGAAGTACAGGTTGTCCAGCAGGGTCTGGGCGGCCTCGCGCGTCGGCGGCTCGCCCGGACGCAGCTTGCGGTAGATGTCCAGAAGCGCCTCGTCCTGGCCGGCGGTGTGGTCCTTCTCCAGCGTCTGGCGCATGGACTCGTACTCGCCGAACTCCTCCAGGATCCGGGCGTCGTCCCAGCCCAGGGCCTTCAGGAGCACGGTGACGTGCTGCTTGCGCTTACGGTCGACGCGCACGCCCACCATGTCGCGCTTGTCGATCTCGAACTCCAGCCAGGCGCCGCGGCTCGGGATGATCTTCGCGTTGAAGACGTCCTTGTCGGAGGTCTTGTCGATGTCCTGCGAGAAGTACAGACCCGGGGAGCGCACCAGCTGGGTCACCACGACACGCTCGGTGCCGTTGATGATGAAGGTGCCCTTGTTCGTCATGAGCGGGAAGTCGCCCATGAAGACGGTCTGGCTCTTGATCTCGCCGGTCTCGTTGTTCGTGAACTCGGCGGTCACGAACAGCGGGGCGGCGTAGGTGAAGTCGCGGTCCTTGCACTCGTCGATGGAGTACTTCGCGGGCTCGAAGCGGTGGTCGCGGAACGTCAGCGACATGGTGCCCTGGAAGTCCTCGATCGGGGAGATCTCCTCGAAGATCTCCTCCAGACCGGAGGTGGTGGGCACGTCGAGGCCTGCGGCCTGCTGCTCGGAAACGCGGCCCTTCCAGGTGGCGTTGCCGACGAGCCAGTCGAAGGACTCCGTCTGCAGCGCGAGCAGGTTCGGAACCTCGAGCGGCTCTTTGATCTTCGCGAAGGAGATGCGGCGGGCGGCGTTCTTGGTGATGTTCTGGGCGGTGCGCGAGGCGGCCAAGAGGGGTCCTTCCGGGGCTCGGACTGGACTGGCTGTCCTTAGCGCTACCAGGCGGACCTGTATCCCTACCCGGCGACGGATTCAGCGAAACCCCTGGTCGGCGGCGGTGTTGGAGGCACCGGTGCCGGGTGGTCGACAAGGGGTTCGCGAGGCCGTTGACGGAACGAGGCATGCAGAAAGGCAGCGCAAACGAACAGTGTAGCCATGTTGGCCACGCCTGTCCAGCCCGTGCCTTAATAGGCCTGACGCGGGTCGGTCGCCGCCGCTGAGCGGGGCCCCGACGCGTCGGGCAACAGACGGACAGACTAGCCGGATCGACCGACAGTTGTCGCCGCCGACACGGGCGGCAGGTCCGTCCTTCGCACCTTTTTTCTTCCCCGGCCTTCGCCTCGCGCTGCCTCGGTCCCGGGGGTCCTGCTGTATATCGCTGACGTACCGCAGAATCCCGCGTAGCTGGGCCGACGTCAAGAGGCGTGCGGGGATCTCTCTCCTGGCAAGCCCGCCGCGCACGGCGATCACACTGGTCACGCCGAACGCGAAGGACCCCCGGGGACAACCCCGGGGGTCCTTCGAATGGCTCGCGCCGCGAAGAGGAACTACTTCACGGTGACGCCGGCGCCGGCCTCTTCCAGGGAAGCCTTGGCCTTCTCGGCGGCCTCCTTGGTCGCCTTCTCCAGGACCGGCTTCGGCGCACCGTCGACCAGGTCCTTGGCCTCCTTGAGGCCCAGCGAGGTCAGCTCGCGCACGACCTTGATGACCTGGATCTTCTTGTCGCCGGCCGACTCCAGGATGACGTCGAACTCGTCCTGCTCGACAGCGGCCTCGGCGGCGGCCGCGGCCGGGCCCGCGACGGCGACGGCGGCCGGGGCGGCAGCCTTGACGTCGAAGGTGTCCTCGAACAGCTTCACGAACTCAGAGAGCTCGATCAGGGTCATTTCCTTGAAAGCCTCGAGCAGCTCGTCGTTGCTGAGCTTCGCCATGATAGGCGTCCTTTCTCTAAGTGAGTTCTAGCTCGGTTGTGCCGGGTGCCTATCAGGCGTCGGCGGACTTCTTGGCCGACAGCGCGTCCACGGTACGGACGGCCTTGGCCAAAGGAGCCTGGAAGAGCGCCGCCGCGTTCGCGAGGGACGCCTTCATCGCGCCGGCCGCCTTGGCCAGCAGAACCTCGCGGGACTCCAGATCCGCGAGCTTGGCGATCTCGGCCGGGGTGAGGGTCTTGCCCTCCATCACCCCGCCCTTGATCACCAGAAGGGGGTTCGCCTTGGCGAAGTCACGAAGACCCTTGGCCGCCTCGACCGGGTCGCCCTTGATGAAGGCGATAGCCGAAGGACCCTTCAGCGCCGACTCGTCCAGACCCTCAATACCGGCCTCGCGAGCAGCGACCTTGGTCAGCGTGTTCTTCACCACGGCGTAGTCCGTGGTCGCACCGAGCGCGCGCCGAAGCTCCTTCAGCTGCGCGACAGTGAGCCCGCGGTACTCGGTCAGCACGGCGGCGTTCGAGCCGCGGAAGTGATCCGCGATCTCGGCGACCGCAGCCGCCTTGTCAGGCCTCGCCATACGGGCCTCCTTCCGGGGTGTCAGAGCCGACGATGAGCCACCAGACACGAAAAAACGCCCGGCGCGTCAGCGCGGGCGTCACAGGTAAGAAGGCCGGTCCCAGAAGGACGAGCTACAACTGCTTCACTTATCGCGCCTCGGCGGGTCGCTCCGTGTGGAGGCCTTCGACTGATCCGGGCCGTTCGGCTCGGAGCAGCGACCAGCGGTCTTCGGCTGCGTCAAGATTAGCACGGGGTCGAGGGTGGTTTTGACCGGCTGCGCACACGGCCGCTCCTGGCCGGATCTGTTCGGTCGGCAGGGATCCCGCCGCCGATCCACTCGGCGGGCGCCGCAAGGCTCGCGCAGCGCCCCTCAGTGCTCCCTCAGCGCCCTGACCGCCCCGTGGGCCCGACGAGAACCGAACAGCGGCAACGAAAAGCCCCCGTCCTCACGGACGGGGGCTCCTCCTGGCCTCTGGCTGCCTGGCTGCCTCTAACTCACGCCTCGTCGTCAGCCACGACGTTGCGCACGCGGTTGGCGTCCACCTGGATGCCGGGGCCCATGGTGGTGGCGAACGTGATCTTCCTCAGGTAGCGGCCCTTGGCGGCGCTCGGCTTCACGCGGAGCACCTCCTCCAGGGCGGCGGCGTAGTTCTCGGCGAGCTGCTGCTCGGAGAAGGAGACCTTGCCGATGATGAAGTTCAGGTTCGAGTGGCGGTCGGCGCGGAACTCGATCTTGCCGCCCTTGATGTCGTTGACGGCCTTGGCCACGTCCGCGGTGACGGTGCCGGTCTTCGGGTTCGGCATCAGGGAGCGCGGGCCCAGGACCCGGCCCAGGCGGCCGACCTTGCCCATCAGGTCCGGGGTGGCCACGACCGCGTCGAAGTCCAGGCGGCCCTTGGCGACCTCGTCGATGAGCTCGTCGGAGCCCACGATGTCGGCGCCGGCCTCGCGGGCCTGCTCGGCCTTGTCGCCCTGGGCGAAGACCAGCACGCGGGCGGTCTTGCCGGTGCCGTGCGGGAGCACGACGGTGGAGCGGACCATCTGGTCGGCCTTGCGGGGGTCGATGCCCAGGCGCATCGAGACCTCGACGGAGCTGTCGAACTTGGTGACCGAGGTCTCCTTCGCCAGGCGGATGGCCGCCACCGGCGTGTACAGCTCGTCGGCGTCGATCTTCGCCGCGGCGTTGCGGTAGCCCTTGCTGCGCTTCATTGCTGCTCTCCTAGGGATGGTGAGGTGTGGTCTTCGCGAGCCGCGCGCGGCTCTGCCACTGGTTCCGGTGGTGCTGGTACTGCTGGTGTTCCGGCTCGGACAGCTCAGCTGTCGGAGACGATGACGCCCATGGAACGCGCGGTGCCGGCGATGATCTTCATCGCGGCCTCGACGTCGTTCGCGTTCAGGTCGGGCATCTTGGTCTCGGCGATCTCCCGGACCTGGGCCTGCGACAGGGTCGCGACCTTGTCCTTCTGCGGGACGCCCGAGCCCTTCTCGATGCCCGCGGCCTTCAGGATCAGCTTCGCCGCCGGCGGGGTCTTCGTGATGAAGGTGAAGGAGCGGTCCTCGAACACCGAGATCTCGACCGGGACGACCTGGCCGCGCTGCGACTCGGTGGCCGCGTTGTACTGCTTGCAGAACTCCATGATGTTCACGCCGTGCTGACCCAGAGCCGGGCCGACGGGCGGGGCCGGGTTCGCCATACCGGCCTTGATCTGCAGCTTGATGACCGCGGTGAGCTTCTTCTTGGGAGGCATTCCCGTACTCGTTTCTGTAGACGTCGCCGATAACCCCTACCAAGGGCACGGCGGAGGGACGTCGCCATAAGGCAACAGCAGCCAAGCCTACCGGACCGGCTGCCGTGCCCCGGACGCCGCGAGGCCCCCGCACCGGTCAGGACCGGTACGGAGGCCTCATGCACAACATCGCTCCCAGGAGCGTTGTTCCTCACGGCTCACGACATCCGTTACGTCGTTACATCGCTATGTCGCTAAGCCGATACAGCGTTGCCTACGGCCGAACCACGGCCGAATCACGGCCGAGCTACGGCCGAACCGGCTTGGCCAGACCATGAGCCCCGCTCGGCAGCGCCGAAGCCAGGTCCGCGGCCGCACGCGCCGCCGAGACCCCCGACCCCGCGACCCCCGAGCCGGACCCCGCGGCGGCCACCTTGTTCCCGCCGCCGTCGATCACGCCCAGCGGACCGGCGATCGCCTTCGCCAGCTCCTTGTCGACCCCGGTCGGCACCGCCACCGGCCCGCCGAACACGAAGCCGCCGGACAGTTCCCCGCGGTTCGCGTCCAGCAGCGCGGTGTCCTGCCCGGACAGCCCCGTGGCCGGGTTCACCAGCAGCAGCGGGCCGCCCATGCTGCCCATCGCGGCCCCGCCGGACAGCGCGTCCGGCCACGCCGAGCCGGTGGCCACGCCAGCAGCGGTCATGTACGGGAAGAACGTGCTCGCCACCAAGTACGAGGTCTGGTACCGGTCGGCGCCGACCAGCTTCACCCGCCAGTACCCCAGGTGCTCGGAGTCGATCGCCGCCAGCGCCTGGCCGCCGACCGCGGTCAGCACGACGTCCGAGTTCGGCCCGAAGTCCGTCCCGAACCGGTGCAGGTACTGCGCCGTCTCGGCCGGCATCGTCTTGTCGTCGCTGAGCACCACGACCGCGCCGTAGTTGGCGCCGGCCGCCGCGCCCGCGGACAGCGCGTCGGCGAAGTCGTTGCCGGTGGCCACCAGGATCTGGCTGGGGTGCGCGGTGACCCGGTCGGCGATCTTCACCGCGGTGTCGTACCGGTCCGCCCCGGCGATCCGGACGACGGTGAACCCGAGCGCGTGCACCGAGTTCGCGACCGCCGGGGACAGCGCCTGGGTGCCGCCCAGCAGGTAGACCGTCGCGCCGGCCGGCAGGATCCGCTTGAGCTCGGCGGCGGCCTGCGGCGAGAGCGCCGTGCTGCCGGTCAGCAGCAGCGGGCCGTTCTGCCGCGCGGCCAGCGTCGAGCCGGCCAGCGCGTCGGCCGGCAGGTCGTCACGGGACAGCACGGCCACACTGGCCTGCGACCGCACCGAGTCCGAAGCGTCGCCGTTGTTCCGCCACTGCGACTGCGACACCGACTGCGCGGTCCCGAGCCGGTCCGAGCCGGCCAGCCGCAGCACCTGCTTGGTGTACTCGGTCCGGTACGCCAGGTGCTCGGTGCCGCTCAGCGCACCGGTGACGGCGAAGACGACCTCGGTGTTCACCGTGGCCTTCGGATCGGTGTTCAGCGCGACCGAGCGGACCTGGCTGGTGCCCTTGGCCGCGCCGGCCGAGACCGAGGTCTCGTCGAAGGCGATCCGCCTGCCGTCCGGGGAGAACACCGGGTTGGCGACCGTGATCGTCGGGGTGCTCGCGGATCCGGCGGGCACGAAGGTCTGCTGCACCGGGGTGGGCAGCCCGCCGGCCGGGACCGAGGTCGGCACCGTCCAGATCTGCGGCACCTTGTTCTTGTCGGCCTGCACGAACGCGACCGTCTTGCCGTCCGGCGACACGGTCGGCGCGACACCGGAGGACGCGACCTGGAAGGGGACGTAGTTCCCGGCGTTGCTGCGGATCCAGATCCCGTCGGAGGTGTTCGTCCCGCCGGAGACCGTGGCCCGGGCGAAGGCCAGCACGTCGCCGCCGTAGTCGGGGCTGGAGTCCGCGGTGCCGGCCGCGGCGACCTTCGGCAGCGGCCAGGACACCGGCAGACCGTTGTCGTTCGCCGCGCCGTTGGACCAGGTGGCCATCAGCTGGGTCGGGCCGGAGCTGCTGACCGTCGGGTCCCAGCCGGCGAAGACCAGCAGCTCGCCGCCGTAGGCCCAGACCGGCTGCGCGCCGGAGGCCGCGCCGTGCGCGACGATCTTCAGACCGGAGCCGTCGGCGTTCGCGGTGTAGATCTGGTTGTTGGCGGAGAAGGCGTACTTGCTGCCGTCGGGCGACCAGGAGACGTCGGTCCCGGCCCAGGGCACGGAGGAGGTCCCCCCGCCCACGGTCTCCAGGGAGCCGTCGGTGTGGCTGACGGTCAGCGGGCTGCTCGCCGGGACGCCGGCGACGGTGGCACCGGCCTGCGGTGCGACCGCCAGGCCGACCAGCGAGGCCGAGACGATCGCGGCCGCGGACAGCCGCCGGGACATGCGGAAAGCCATGAGATCCCCCCACGGAATCTTCAGGAAATGTTAAGGGCGCCCCAGGCTAGTGGGGCGCCCTTGTCAGCCGCCTGCGAAAGCAGCATGAAGACCGGTCATACCTTTGGGGGAGAAGCGGCTCAGCTGTTCTTCTGGATCTGGTTGAAGCTCAGCTCCACCGGGGTCTCCCGGCCGAAGATCTCCACCAGGCCCTTGACCTTCTGCGAGTCGGCGTTGATCTCGTTGATCGTGGCCTGCAGCGTGGCGAACGGGCCGTCGATGACGGTGACCGAGTCGCCCACCTCGAAGTCCAGCACCTTGACCTCGGCCGGCGCCTTCTGCTTGCCGCTGACCTCTTCCGGCTGCTCCTCGAGCAGGATCTTCACGACCTCGTCCAGGGTCAGCGGGTACGGCTCGTGGGCGTTGCCGACGAAGCCGGTGACGCCGGGGGTGTTGCGCACCACGCCCCAGGACTCGTTGGTCAGGTCCATGCGGACCAGCACGTAGCCGGGGAACTTGTTGCGCTTGACCCGCTTGCGCTGGCCGCCCTTGATCTCGACGACCTCCTCCATGGGCACCTCGACCTGGAAGATGAAGTCCTCCATGTTCAGGGTGGTCATGCGGGTCTCGAGGTTCTGCTTCACCCGGTTCTCGTAGCCGGCGTAGCTGTGGATCACGTACCACTCGCCGGGCGCGCGGCGCAGCGCCTCGCGGAACTCCTCGATGGCCTCCGGGCTGCCGGGCGCGGGCCCGCTGTCGGCCTCGGCCTCGGCACCCTCGGCGCCCTCGGCGCCCTCTTCGGTGCCGTCCTCGGGCGCACCTGCGGCGACCTCCGCCTCGACGGCCTCGTCGTCGTTCTCCACGAGAACAGTCGCTTCTTCGAGGTCCTCGTACGTCTCAGACACGGTCGCTCATACTTCCTTCGCTCGGGGTGGTGGGATCGGTACGACGCTCAGCCGAACACCCACATCACCAGTTTGCTGAACCCGTAGTCCAGCGTAGCCACGATCCCCACCATGATCGCGACGAACACGATGACCACGGTCGTGTAGGTGACCAGCTCGTTGCGGGTCGGCCACACCACCTTGCGCAGTTCGGCGATGACCTGTCGGTAGAACAGGCTGATCCGGCCCAGGGGCGACCGGCGGCGCTCGGGGCGGCGGTCACCGCCGCGCCCGCGGTCCGGCTTCGACATCGCGGAGGTCGAGCTCGTCTCGGTCACCTGGTCCTCATCACATTCGGTGAAAGTGGCAAGTTGGCGCGGCGGGTCTCGCCGCGAACACGCTTCGCGCCCAGGAGAGCCCGTTACCGGGCTTTCCTGGGCGCCTAAGCAGGGCCGGAGGGACTTGAACCCCCAACCCCCGGTTTTGGAGACCGGTGCTCTGCCAGTTGAGCTACGACCCTTTGCCTAAGCGTGCTCCACAAACCTACCTCGCCGAGGTGGGGAAGGGGAATCCGCCGATCGAGAGTGTACGGGACGCACGTCCCCGATTGCGAACGGGTTCGGAGCCGGCACGCATACCGGCCGTGTCGCGGGCGTCTCCTTTCGTGGAACGTCACCCCGAACGACCCCCCTGCGGTGGGACGATGGAAGGCATGACAGCCTCCGCAGCCAACACACCCTCCCCGTCCCGGCGCGTCTCCCAGCGCGTCGGCGCCATCGCCGAGTCCGCGACCCTGGCCGTGGACGCCAAGGCGAAGGCGCTCAAGGCGGCCGGCCGGCCGGTGGTCGGCTTCGGCGCCGGAGAGCCCGACTTCCCGACCCCGGCCTACATCGTCGAGGCGGCGCTGAAGGCGGCTCAGGACCCGAAGTACCACAAGTACACGCCGGCCGGCGGGCTGCCGGAGCTCAAGGAGGCGATCGCGCACAAGACGCTGCGCGACTCCGGCGTGTCGGTGTCGGCGAACCAGGTCCTGGTCACCAACGGCGGCAAGCAGGCCATCTACAACGCCTTCGCGACCCTGCTGGACCCCGGCGACGAGGTCATCGTCCCGGCCCCGTACTGGACCACCTACCCCGAGGCGATCCAGCTGGCCGGCGGCGTGCCGGTGGACGTGGTCACCGACGAGACCACCGGCTACCTGGCCTCGGTGGAGCAGCTGGAGGCGGCCCGGACCGAGCGCACCAAGGTCCTGCTGTTCGTGTCGCCGTCGAACCCGACCGGCGCGGTCTACAGCCCCGAGCAGGTCGAGGCGATCGGCCGCTGGGCCCTGGAGCACGGCCTGTGGGTCCTCACCGACGAGATCTACGAGCACCTGGTCTACGGCGACGCGCGCTTCACCTCCATCCTGAAGGCGGTGCCGGAGCTCGCCGAGCAGACCGTGATCGTCAACGGCGTGGCCAAGACCTACGCGATGACCGGCTGGCGGGTCGGGTGGCTGATCGGCCCGGCCGACGTGGTCAAGGCCGCCACCAACCTGCAGTCGCACGCCACCTCCAACGTCTCCAACGTCGCGCAGGTCGCCGCGCTGGCCGCGGTGTCCGGCGACCTGGCCGCGGTGAACGAGATGAAGCTGGCCTTCGACCGCCGCCGGCAGACCATGGTGCGGATGCTGAACGAGATCCCCGGCGTGCTGTGCCCGGAGCCGAAGGGCGCGTTCTACGTGTACCCCTCGGTGAAGGCGCTGCTGGGCAAGGAGATCCGGGGGCAGCACCCGGCCAGCTCGGCCGAGCTGGCCTCGCTGATCCTGGACGAGGCCGAGGTCGCCGTGGTGCCCGGCGAGGCCTTCGGGACCCCGGGCTACCTGCGGCTGTCCTACGCGCTGAGCGACGCGGACCTGGTCGAGGGCGTGTCGCGGCTGCAGAAGCTGCTCGGCGAGGCGCGCTGAGCCAGAACCACCTGCGGAAGGGCCCCGGCGTCGCGCCGGGGCCCTTCCGCGCGATCGCGGCCCGGACGGTCCGGCGGTCCCACGATTTCGCCGTGAGAGCGCTGATAATGGCCGGATGGAGAAATCGGATCTCACGGACTTCTCCTCCACAACCGAGCATTCCGACTCCGGCTCGGGCTCCGCGCACCGCCGGCGGCTGACGCACCGCGTCGCGTCGTTCGTCCGGAAGCCGTACTGGGACCCGCCGGATCCGTCCTGGGTCGTACGCCGCTGGCCGGACCTGACCGGCTACTGCTTCGCGACGCTCTTCTTCTGGCTGTCGCTGACCCCCTCGCTGCTCCCCCGGCCGTGGATCATGCAGGGGCTGCTCGGCGGCATCACCGGTATCGCCGGCTACGGCGTCGGTTCGTTGCTCAGCACCCTGGTCCGGTCGGTGGCGCGGCGCCGCGGCCGAACCTTGGGCGAGCACCTGCGGAAGCGCTCCTGGCAGTTCATCCCGGTGGTGCTGCTCGTGGTGAGCGTGTCCGTGGTGGTCTGGGGCGCCCGGGCGCAGCGCGAACTGCAGCTGCTGATGGGCCAGAACCAGTCCTCGACCTGGAACGCCGGGATCATCATCGGGCTGTCGCTGGGGACGTTCCTGTTCCTGCTGGTCCTGTGCCGGGCCGTCCGGCTGCTCGCGCGCAAGCTCGTGGCCTGGTTCGGGCGGCTGGTGCCCTGGCCGCTGGCCTACGCCGCCGGGCTGATGGTGTGCACGACGCTGGTCGTGGTCGGCACCAAGAACGTGCTCTGGGACCGCGGCTTCATCGGGTTCATGGACCACGTCTCGCGGCAGGCCAACGACGGCACGGAGCCGGGCATCCACCGGCCGTCCTCCCCGGAGGTGGCCGGCAGCCCGCCGTCGCTGGTGAGCTGGTCGAGCCTGGGCACCAAGGGCCGCACCTTCGTGGCCACCGCCCCGACCACGCAGGAGCTCGCGGCGTTCTCCGGGCAGCCCGCGCTCCCGCCGATCCGGGTCTACGTCGGCGAGCAGGTGGAGTCCGCGGACTTCACCGGCGCCGCGACCCTGGCGCTGCACGAGATGGACCGGACCGGCGCGTGGAACCGCAAGGTGATCAACCTGGTCGGCACCACCGGCAGCGGCTGGGTGGACCGGAACATCCCGACCCCGCTGGAGTACATGTACGACGGCGACACCGCGACTGTGGCACTTCAGTACTCGTACCTGCCGAGCTGGATCTCGTTCCTGGTCGACCAGGAGCGCGCCGGGCACGCGGCCCGCGCGCTGTACCAGGCGGTCCACACCCGGCTGCTCGCGATCCCGGCGGACCGCCGCCCCAAGCTGGTCCTCTCCGGCGAGTCCCTGGGCTCCTACGCCCTGGACTCGGTCTTCACCACCCCGCAGGCCCTGATCGACGGCGCGGACGGCGTCCTGTTCGAGGGCCCGCCGCAGGCCAGCCGGATCTGGCAGCAGATCACCGCGCACCGCGACCCGGGCTCGCCGGTCTGGCAGCCGGTGTATCAGGGGGCGAAGAACATCCGCTTCGGCCAGTGGCCCGCGGTGGACCTGCGCTTCCCCTGGGGCGCGCCCTGGGGCCACCCGCGCGTGGTGTACCTGCAGAACGCCTCGGACCCGGTGGTGTGGTGGACCCCGGACCTGCTGTTCGACAAGCCCGGCTGGGCCTCCCCGCCCCTGGGCCCGGACATCACACCGCAGCTGCGCTACTACCCGATCGTCTCCTTCTGGCAGACCACGGTGGACCTGGCGGTCTCCTTCGGCATGCCGACGCCGCACGGCCACAGCTACGGCACCGGCGCCTGCGACGGCTGGGCCGCCGTGCTGCCGCCGCCGGGCTGGAGCGCGGGGCGGACCGAGGATCTGGAGAACGTGATGGCCGCGATCAACCGGAGGTGGAGTTGAAGCCGGCCGAGGAGCCGCGACCGGCGACGGGGCAGGCGCCGACACCGACACGAACGCCGAGGCCGACGCCGACGCCGACGCCGGAACCGAGTGCCACGCTGGGCCCGGAGCCGGAGCCGGACCCGACTGCGCCGCCGGGACCGGAACCGAGTCCCATGCCAAGCCCGGAGCCGGAACCAAGTGCGGCGCCGGGACCGGAACCGAGTCCGAAGCCGAGTCCGAAGCCGAGTCCGAAGCCGAGTCCGAAGCCGAGTCCGAAGCCGGAACCGAGCCCGGGCGCCGGCACCCGACTGGCCAGCCACCTCCGGCGCCCCCTCAGCAACGGCCTGGCCCTCATCCTCGCCGTCCTCCTCCTGGCCGCGCTGAACTGGCTGGAGCACCGCGTCCACTGGTTCGACAGCCTGCCGGACCTGGCCGTCGCCGCCATCGTCACCGGCCTGTTCGCGGCCCTGGCCTGGTGGTCCGGCCACGCGCTCGAAGAGCTCGGCCTGGACCGCAAATCCTGGCCGCTGGGCCTGAAGTGGTCGGGCGTCATCATCGGCGGGGTGGCCGTGGTCTACCTCGGCGGTGCCCTGCTGCCGGCCACGCGCTCGCTGTTCACCGACCAGCGCTACGCCTCGCTGGGCGCCTGGCAGGTCGCGGTGCGGGTGTTCGTCGACGTGCCGTTCGCCACCGTGCTGGCCGAGGAGGTGGCGTTCCGCGGCGTGCTGTTCGGCCTGGCGCTGCGGCGGTGGCCGCCGCTGGGCGCCACCACCTTCAGCTCCCTGATGTTCGGGTGCTGGCACATCCTGTCCTCGCTGCACCTGAACACCGAGAAGCCAGCGCTCACCTCGCTCCTGGGGCCTTCGGAGCTGGGGGCGGCGCTGGCTGATCTCGGGACCGTGGTGTTCACCGGCCTCGGCGGTGCGGTGTTCTGCGAGCTACGCCGTCGCAGTGGCAGTCTCCTGGTGCCGATGTCCTTCCACTGGGCCACCAACGCCCTGGGTTATGTCTTCGGCTTCCTGCTGCGCGTCGGAGTCATCCCCGAGCTGTGAGGCGGCCCGGCGGCCGGGGACCAGCCACATCGCGGCGGTGGCCACGGCCAGGATTGCCGCGCCGGTGTAGACCGCGGGGATCAGGCCGTCGATGAAGTGCTGGTCGGCGGACTCGGTCGCGGTCGGGCCGTAGCCGCCGGTCGCGGAGAACACCGCGCCCATCACCGCGATGCCCAGCACCCCGCCGAACTCGCGCAGCGCGTTGTTCACGCCGGAGGCGATGCCCTCCTGGTCCCGCCGCACCGAGCCGAGCACCAGGTTCTCGATCGGCGCGAAGAACATCGCCATCCCGGCCCCGCCGATCAGGAAGGCCGGCAGCAGCGCGGTGTAGTCCAGCTTGGTCGAGATCACCGCGGCCACCCAGGCCAGCGCCACCGCCTGCAGGCCCAGGCCGACCGTGACGATCCACTTGCCGCCGATCCGGTCGGAGAGGATCCCGGCGACCGGCGCCACCAGCATCGGCATGCCGGTCCACGGCAGCACCCGCAGTCCGGAGCCCAGCGGCGAGAAGCCGTACACGGTCTGGAAGACCTGCGAGAGGAAGAAGATCGCGCCGAACATCCCGAAGGACATCAGCAGGGTGCTGAAGTTGGTCAGCGGGAAGGCCCGGCCGCGGAACAGGTGCATCGGGACCATCGGCGCGTCGGTCCGCAGCTCCCAGACCACGAAGGCGACCAGCAGCGCCCCGCCGCCGACGAACCCGGTCAGCACCAGCGCGTTGGTCCAGCCGACGTCGCCGCCCCGGATCAGGCCCAGCACCACGCCCAGCAGACCGCCGGTGGCCAGCACGGTCCCGATCACGTCCAGCCGGCGCGCCGGGCCGCGGCTCTCGGTGAGCCCGAACCACGCCAGCGGCAGCAGCACCACGCCCAGCGGCACGTTCACCCAGAAGATCCACTGCCACGACGCGGCCTCCACCACGGCGCCGCCGACCACCGGCCCCAGCGCCACGGCCAGCCCGGAGATGGCACTCCACGCGCCGACGGCCGCGCCGCGCTTCTCCGGACGCACACTCGCCGACAGCATCGTCAGGCTCAGCGGCACCACCACCGCGCCGCCCAGGCCCTGCACGGCGCGCGCCGCGATCAGCACCGCGATGTTCGGCGCCAGCGCCGAGGCCACCGATCCGGCGGTGAAGACCGCGAGCCCGATGACGAACATGTTCCGCCGGCCGAAGCGGTCACCGAGCGTGGAGCCGGTCAGCAGGAAGACGGCGAAGGTGAGGGTGTACGCCGAGACCGTCCACTGCAGGCCGGACAGGCCGGCGTGCAGGGACTCCCGGATCGAGGGCAGCGCGATGCTGACGACGAGGTTGTCCAGCGACGCCATGAACATGGCGACCCCGGTGATGACGAAGGTGCGGACCGGGTGGCCGATGGTGGCGGCCAGGAGGCCGTCCGACGGTGGGCCCTGGTGCCGGCCGATGGTCTCGGTGCTCATGGTGATCCCCTCCAGATCATGGAACAGCGCAGGTCGGGCAGGTTGGGTAGTTAGCAGTCACTAACTTTGGTGGACAGACGGGTGGCGCTGAAGGTGCCTCGCGGCGGATCGGACTGCGTCCTGCCGACCGGTCAGGTCAGTCGGTGAACGCCTTTGCGATGTAGTTCGCGTACTCGGGCTCGGCCGGGCTGCCGGACCGCTCGTCCGAGCACCCCTTCGCGGCTTCCGCGTCGAGCTCCTCGGCCGTGTCGGCGGCGACGGCGGTGTCGTCGCGCAGCACGTTGAGGATCGGCTGCCACTCCGGGTCTTCGACGTTGTCGCGCCCCATCGCGGCGATGACGTTGCACAGCATGCCCTTGGCCAGGAAGTCCACGCGGACCCCGAGCGGGGCACCCGAGAGGTTCTCCATGTGCTGCCAAAGGCCCTGCATGGCGCCGCGCACGGCGGCCTGGACCTCCGGGTCGTGGCAGGCGGCGAACTGCTGGAGCTGCATGTTCAGCACCAGGCGGTCCTCCATGAGCAGGTTCTGGTACGCGTCGCCCATCGCGGCGAGCGCGGCGTGTCCGTACTTGCCCTCGGCCGCCTTGGTGAACACGTCGCGCACCTGCGTCGCGCCGTACTGCACGGCGGCGATGAACAGGTCGCGCTTGGTCGGGAACAGTCGGAACAGGTAGGGCTGCGACACCCCGACCCGCTTGGCGATGTCGCCGGTCGAGGTGCCCTCAAGCCCGCGGACGGCGAACTCGGCGACCGCGGCTCGCACCACTTGGTCGCGTCGTTCTTCGGCACTCATGCGGGGGCTCATGAGAAGTAAGTTAGCAGTCACTAATCAGCCCCGCAACCCCGGTGCCGAGCTCACTCACACCTGTCAACAGGCCTGTCCACGCGCCCCACACGCCCCGGGCAACACCTCGACAAAACCGGCCGCCGCAGCTGAGAACCCGTGGTCCGGGAGCCGAAAAGCTCTCATACTTCTCCTGACGGATTCTCAGACGTTCCTCATCCACCCCGCCGATAGTGGTCGCCGTGAGCTCTCCCACGCCCTTCCTCGCTGGTCCGGCCGGGTCCCCGGCAGGACAGAGCATCTCCGAGATCCTCGTCGTCGACGACGAGCCCGGCATCCGCGCCGTGCTCGCCTCCAGCCTGGAGTTCGAGGGGTACGCGGTCCGCACCGCGAACGACGGCCGGGCCGCGCTGGCCGAGGTCGAACGCGGCCGACCGGACCTGGTCGTGCTGGACGTGCTGATGCCCGGCATGGACGGGCTCACCGCCTGCCGCCGGCTGCGCGCCGCCGACCCGCACCTGCCGGTCCTGATGCTCACCGCCCGGGACCTCACCGGGGACCGCGTCGCCGGCCTGGACGCCGGCGCCGACGACTACCTGGCCAAGCCCTTCGAGCTCGACGAGCTGCTGGCCCGGGTCCGGGCCCTGCTCCGGCGCGGCGCGCTGACCGTCGAGGGCACCGAGGCCGCGCCGGGCGCGGCCGGGCACGGCGACCACGTCCTGGAGTACGAGGACCTGCGCATGGACACGCTCACCCGCGAGGTGACCCGCGCCGGCCAGCTCATCGAACTCACCCGGACGGAGTATCTGCTGCTGGAGATGTTCCTGTCCCACCCGCGCCAGGCGCTGACCCGCGAGCAGATCCTGCGCGCGGTCTGGGGCTTCGACTTCGAGCCCGCCTCGAACTCGCTGGACGTCTACGTCATGTACGTGCGCAAGAAGACCGAGTTCGACGGCCTCCCCCGGCTGGTCCAGACCGTGCGCGGGGTCGGCTACGCGCTGCGCACCGCTTCCGGCGCGCGCCGATGAGGCGACGCATGCCCCTGCGGTCGCGGCTGGCCATCATGAGCGCCGTGGCCGTGGCGATCGCGATCGGCGCGGTGTCCCTGATCTCCTACGTCGCGGTGCGGGACCGGCTCCACAACCAGATGGACAGCGCGATCGCCGGCAGCCGCGATCCGGGCTTCGGCCTGTACCCCGAGGGCGGGCGCGGCGGCGGACCGGATCCGGCCGACTACCAGCCCCGGTCTCCGTGCGACATCGGGAAGGGAGCGGCGAACAGCGGGAGCGCCGGCGCGGCGAGCCCGACGCACACCAGCGTCAACCATTTCCCGCCGGCGGCGGTCAGCGTCACCTTCTTCGACGGGACTCAGACCTGTCCCCTGCCCGGATCCACCGCGGTCCAGGGCCAGACCGCGGACCTGCAGATCGAGCACGCGCCGCCGGGCACCTCGCACTGGCGCGACGGCGTCAACGCCACCGGTGAGAAGGTCCGCGTCCAGATCGTGGCCAACCCGGACCCGCACCACCCCGGAGTCTTCCTCAAGTCGCAGGCCTACGGCCCCATCGACGACTCCCTGAGCAGCCTGGCCTGGCTGCTGATCGTGGTCTCGCTGATCGGCATCGGCGGCGCGGCCACCGCCGGACTGCTGGTCGCGCGCGCCGGGCTGCGTCCCGTGGACGAGTTGACCTCCGCGGTCGAGCACGTCGCGCGCACCGAAGACCTGTCGGTCCGGATGCCGGTGTCCGGCGACGACGAGATCGCGCGGCTCTCGGAGTCCTTCAACTCGATGACCGCGGCCCTGCAGGCGTCCCGGGAGGAGCAGAAACGCCTCGTCGACGACGCCGGCCACGAGCTGCGAACTCCCCTGACATCTCTGCGTACTGCCATCGACCTGCTGATCCGCTCCGAGGAGTCCGGTCGGTCGCTGCCCGAGGGCAAGCGCACCGAACTGCTCACCGGCGCTCGCACGCAGATGCGCGAGCTGACGGTGCTGATCGCCGACCTGCTGGAGCTGTCGCGTCCGGAGCAGGCCATGACCGTCACCGCCCCGGTGGCGCTGCACGAGGTCACCGCACGTGCCGTGGAGCGTGTCCGGCCGCGCGGCGCCGCACGCGAAACCCCGGTCACCATCATCGACGACCTGCATCCGTGGACCACGCACGGCGACGGCGCGGCGCTGGAGCGCGCGGTGGTGAACCTCCTCGACAACGCGGTGAAGTTCTCGCCGCCGGGAGCCGCCGTGGAGGTGCGGCTGGCCAACGGTTCGCTGACCGTGCGCGACCGCGGGCCGGGCATCCCGCCGGAGGAGCTGCCGCACGTCTTCGAGCGCTTCTGGCGCTCCCCCACGGCGCGTGCCATGCCCGGCAGCGGTCTGGGGCTGGCGATCGTGGCCCGCGCGGCGCGCGAGTCCGGAGGCATCATCGCCTTCGAGCGGCCGTACGACGGCCCCGGAACCATCGCACGGCTGTTCCTGCCCGGCACCGCCGAGGCCTGAGCCGAGACCATCAGGGCTTTGTCATCATGGACACTACCGTCCGCAGTCGAACGAGACTGATCCAGTGACGACCACGTCGGAATCCCGGCCGCCGCGCCGTGGTTCCGACGCTCCGCGTCCGCTTCGCGATCTCAGGTTTGTCAACAGACGCTCACACGTCCGACCTGCACCGCGCCCATTCTCATCAGTGCTTCATCGAAGCCTCATTCCCCTCCCACGCCGCGCCGCGAGCGTCGAGGGCATGAACGCAACCGCTCTCACCGACCGCGAACCGCCGGACGCCGGCACCGGGGCGGCGGGTGGGCCGCGCAGACGGCTGGTCGAGGTCGTGGTGCCCGTCTACAACGAGCAGCACGTCCTGGAGGCCAGCGTGCGCAGACTGCACCGCTACCTCGTCGAGAACCTGCCCTATCCCTTCCGGATCACTGTGGCCGACAACGCCTCGACCGACGGCACGTGGGCGGTCGCCGCCCGGCTGTCACGGGAGTTGAGCGGGGTGCGGGCGGTCCATCTGGACCTCAAGGGCCGCGGCCGCGCGCTGCGTGCCGTGTGGTCCACGTCCGACGCCGACGTCGTGTCGTACATGGACGTCGACTTGTCCACCGACCTGAACGCGTTCCTGCCCTTGGTGGCCCCGCTGCTCAGCGGCCACTCGGACCTGGCGATCGGCTCGCGGCTGGCCCGCGGCAGCGCCGTGGCGCGCGGTCCGAAGCGGGAGTTCATCTCGCGCACGTACAACTTCCTGCTGCGCACCACGATGGCGGCCCGCTTCTCGGACGCGCAGTGCGGGTTCAAGGCCGCCAAGACCGAGGTCGTCCAGGCGCTGCTGCCCCGGGTGCAGGACGAGGAGTGGTTCTTCGACACCGAGCTCCTGCTGCTCGCCGAGCGCTCAGGGCTGCGGATCCACGAGGTGCCGGTGGACTGGGTCGACGACCCGGACTCCCGGGTCGACATCGTGAAGACCGCCAAGGCGGACCTGCGGGGCATGTGGCGGGTCGCCAAGGCCTCGCTGCGGTCCTCGTCCGGCGCGCCGGTCCGGGCCCGGGTGCTGGCGGCCGATCCGCCGCCCGGGCTGAAGTGGCAGATCCCGGTCTTCGCGACCATCGGCGTGCTGTCCACGATCGCCTATCTGCTCCTTTACGTACTGCTGCGCGCGCCGATGGGAGCCTTCGCGGCGAACGCCGTCGCGCTGGCGATCACCGCGGTCGCGAACACGGCGGCCAACCGCCGCTTCACCTTCGGCGTCACCGGCAGCCGCAACGCGCTGCGCGACCAGGTCGGCGGGCTCGTGGCCTTCGGCATCGGCCTGGTGCTGTCGACCGGGACTCTGGCCGGGGTCCACGCGGCCGTGCACCATCCCTCCCGCACCACGGAAGTGGCGGCGCTGGTCGTCGCCAACGGCCTGTCGACGCTGGCCCGTTTCGTGTTGCTCCGCGCCTGGGTCTTCCACCCGAGGCACCATCCCCTGACGTCCGCCGACCACGAGACCCCGGTCCGGGCGGGTCAGACTTCTGGAGAACTGTCATGAGCACTTTGTCCCCGACGTCAGACGTCGGATACCGAACGGGCTCCCCGTCGGGCGCCCCGGCCGCCGGCTTGACCGGCCGCCTGACGCGCCTCTGGCGCGGGCCCGAGTCCGATCCGCGCTGGGCCCGGCCCGGTCTGCTCGGCGTGCTGGTGGCCGCGGCGGTCCTGTATCTGTGGGACCTGTCGTCCTCCGGCTGGGCCAACTCGTTCTACGCCGCGGCCGTCCAGGCCGGCACGAAGAGCTGGAAGGCGATGCTGTTCGGCTCGCTGGACGCCGGCAACTCGATCACGGTCGACAAGCCGCCGGCCTCGCTGTGGGTCATGGAGATCTCGGGCCGGATCTTCGGCTTCAACTCCTGGACGATGCTGCTGCCGCAGGCGCTGATGGGCGTCGCGACGTGCGGCGTCGTCTACGCGGCGGTGAAGCGGGTGCTGAGCCGGACGCGCGACGCGCGGATCGGCGCGGCGGCCGGGCTGCTCGCGGCGGGCGCGCTGATGGTGACGCCGGTCGCGGTGCTGATGTTCAAGTTCAACAACCCCGACGCGCTGCTGGTGCTGCTGATGACGATCTCCGTCTACGCGGTGGTGCGGGCCATGGAGTACGGCAGCACCCGCTGGCTGGTGCTGGCCGGGGCGCTGATCGGGGTCGCGTTCCTGACGAAGACGCTGCAGGCGTTCCTGATCCTGCCCGCGCTGACCGCCGTGTATCTGGCGCTGGGGCCGGGCAGGTTCCTGCGCCGGCTGTGGCAGATCGGCGCGGCCGGGCTGGCGATCGTGGTCAGCGCGGGCTGGTGGGTCGCGATCGTGCAGCTGACGCCGGCGAATTCGAGGCCTTACATCGGCGGCTCGCAGGACAACAGCTTCCTGAACCTGACGTTCGGGTACAACGGTTTCGGCCGGCTGACCGGCAACGAGACCGGGAGTGTGGGCGGCGGCTTCGGCGGCGGCGCGGCGCGGGGTGCGGCGGGTGCCGCCGGCGCCGCGGGTGCCGCGGGTGCGACTGGCACCACCGGTGCGACTGGTGCGGCGGGCGCCGGCGGGACGTTCACCCCGCCCGGCGGTACCGGCGGCGGGCGCGGCGGCGGCTTCAGCTCGGGCACCGGCATCGGGCGGATGTTCGGCTCCGAGGTCGCCAGCCAAGTCAGCTGGCTGATCCCGGCCGCGCTGGTGCTGTTCGTCTTCGGCCTGTGGGCCGCCGGCCGGGCGCGCCGCACGGACCACGCGCGGGCCGCGCTGCTGGCGTGGGGGCTGTCGCTGGTGAGCACGGCCGCGGTCTTCAGCTACATGCAGGGGATCTTCCACCCGTACTACACGATCGCGCTGGCGCCGCTCATCGCGGTGACCCTCGGCATCGGCGGCGGGATGGTGTGGGCGCGGCGGACCGAGCCGCTGGCGCGGATCGGGCTGGCCGGTGCGGTGGGGGTGACCACGTGGTGGTCGTTCCACCTGCTGGGACAGACACCGGACTGGTACTCGTGGCTGCGGTATTTGATCGCGGTCGCCGGGGTGGTCGGGACGGTGCTGCTGCTGGCCGGGCCGGGGTGGCTGCGGAGCGGGGCGCAGGGCGCGAGTGGTGCTTCTGGCGCTGCCGCTGCCGGTACCGCTACCGGTGCTCCGGCTCCGGTCGGGCAGCCCGGTTGGGTGCCGGTCGAGGGTGCTGCGGCCGCCGCTGACGGTTCTTCTCAGGACCCTGCGATCGCGCCTACTCCCGCTCCCGCTGCGGCCGCCGAGGCGCCGCGTAACAGGGCTCTGCGACTGGCCGCGGTGGCCATCGGCGTCGGCGCGGCGCTGCTGGGCCCGGCGGCGTACGCCGTGGCCACGACCAGCCAGGGGCACAGCGGCTCCATCCCCTCGGCCGGACCGGCCGGGCAGGGCTTCGGTGGTCCCGGCGGCGGCTTCGGCGGCGGTGGACGGACCGGACGGCACTTCACCGGCACCTTCCCCGGCTTCCAGGGCGGCGGCACTGGCGGGACCGGCGGCACGACCGGGCAGACCCCGCCGGCCGGCGGCTTCGGCGGCGGCACCGGCGGGACCGGCGGCACGGGTGGTACCGGCGGCGGGTTCGGCGGCGGTACCGGTGGCACCGGTGGCACCCAGGGCGGCACGACCAACCAGTTCCCCGGCGGCGGCTTCGGCGGCGGCACCCGCGCCGAAGGCGGCACCGGCGGCATGAACAACTTCCTCGACGGCAGCAAGCCCGGCGCCCAGATCCTGGCCCTGCTGAAGCAGAACGCGTCGAGCTACACCTGGGTCGCCGCGGCCATCGGCGCCCAGAACGCCTCCGGCTACCAACTCGGCACCGGCGACCCCGTCATGGCCATCGGCGGCTTCAACGGCTCCGACCCCTCCCCGACCCTGGCCCAGTTCCAGGCCGACGTCGCCCAACACAAGATCCACTACTACATCGGCGGCGGCATCGGCATGCGAGCCAACGGCGGCGCCGACGAAGGCACCTCCATCAGCACCTGGGTCGCAGCCCACTACAAGGCCCAGACCGTCGACGGCGTCACGATCTACGACCTGACGGCGCCCACGTCGTGAGGCGCACCCCGTAAGGAGGGACACAAGCTCGGCGGGTGAGTGGGGTACGGCCCACTCACCCGCCGACTCGCGTGTGGAGACTTGGTCCGCATGAGCATTTCAGCGCCAGCCCGGCTGGCGCGGCCCCCGGTTGTGGCGTGCCGGCCCGGGTCCGAGCGCGAGACCAGATGCGCCATTCGCCCGGCTCGCCCGTTATCGCCTGATATGCAGTGATCGATCGCTTACTTGCGATCCACCCCCACTATCGAAGCTACAGATCAGCGCCCACGAAAACCGGCTCGGGCACCAGCTCCACCCCGAACCGGTCTCGCACCCCGTCCCGGATCTCGCGCGCCAGCCGGAGTACGTCGGCGGCCGCCGCGTCGCCGCGGTTCGTCAGGGCCAGGGTGTGCTTCGTCGACAGGGTCGCCGCGCCGGCGCCGTAGCCCTTGGGGTAGCCCGCCTGCTCGATCAGCCAGGCGGCCGAGGTCTTCACGTGGTTGTCCGGGGCTGGGAAGCGCGGGGGTGCCACGGTCGCGCGGGCGGCGAGGGCGTCGAAGGCCGCTGCGTCGAGGACCGGGTTGGTGAAGAACGATCCCGCCGACCAGGTGTCGTGGTCCTCGGCGTTCAGGACCATGCCCTTGGCGGCGCGCAGCTTCAGAACGGTCTCGCGGACCAGGGCGAGCGGCGCGCGGTCGCCTTCCTCGACGCCGAGTGCGCGGGCCAGTTCCGCGTAGCGGATCGGGGCGGACAGGCGCTCGGATTCGGAGGCGGCCGGCGGGTCGAAGCCGAACCAGACCGTCAGGACCACGTACTTGCCCGGGTGCTGCTTGAACACCGAGTCGCGGTAGCCGAACTCCAGACAGCGGGACTGCATGCCGCGGATGTCGCCGGTCTCGCGGTCCAGCGCCCGGATCCAGGCGATGGTCTGGCCGACGTCCTGGCCGTAGGCGCCGACGTTCTGGATCGGGGTGGCGCCGGCCGAGCCGGGGATGCCGCTCAGGGCCTCGACGCCGACCGCGCCGAGGTCCACCGCTTCGGCGACGAAGGCGTCCCAGTCGTGGCCGGCGGCGACGCCCAGGCGCAGGCCCGAGCACGTCTTCTGCTTCGTCACGCCGGTGTGCGCGATCTTCAGCACGGTGCCGTCGAAGCCGTCGTCGCCGATCAGCAGGTTGGAGCCGCCGGCCAGGATCAGCAGCGGCTCGCCCCGGCGGTCGCAGTCCTTGACGGTCTCGACGATCTCCTGCTCCGTGGTCGCGGTCACCATGCGCCGCGCCGGTCCGCCCACACGCAGGGTGGTCAGGGGCGCGAGGGGTGCCGAGGCCTGTTCGAGCATGAGGGACACGCTACCGGGTGCCGGGCCCGGCGGGCGTGCCATCTCAGTCTCCGAACGATCGTCACGGAGTCCGAACTGTTCGGACAGGGCAGGTCAGGGCGATGGCAGAGCAGTGGCAGGGCGGTGCTAGGGCAGTGCTAGGGCAGTGTCAGGGCAGCCGGACCACGGCCCGCGCCAGCCCCAGCACCTTCTCACCCTCGCTGGTCGCGACCAGGTCCACCCGCACCGTCCCGTCCTCGTTGACCGCGCTGACCTTCCCGGTCACCGTCAGCCGGGCCCCGGAATCCTCGTCCACGCCGTCCGGCACCACCACCGGCTTGGTGAACCGCACCTGGTACTCCACGACCATCCCCGGGTCCCCGCACCAGTCGGTGACCACGCGGATCGCCGAGGCCATCGTGAACATCCCGTGCGCGATGACGTCCGGCAGCCCCACCGACTGCGCGAATCGCTCGTTCCAGTGGATCGGGTTGAAGTCCCCGGAGGCGCCGGCGTACTTCACCAGGTCCACGCGCCGGATCGGGAGCGTCTGGGCGGGCAGCACGTCGCCCTTCGAGACGTCAGCGAACTTGATCACGCCTGCTCCCCCTCGCCGCCGCCGGCTCCGACCACGACCAGCTTGGAGAAGCCGGTCACCACCAACTCGCCGTCCACGGTGTTCAGCTCCGTGCGGGTGCTCAGGAATCCCTGCCCCATCCGCTCGGTGATGTCCTCGATGATCACGGTCGCGGTCAGCTGGTCGTCGGCGTAGATCGGCCGGTTGTGCACGAAGCGCTGCTCGCCGTGCAGCACCCGGCTGAAGTCCAGGCCCAAGTCCGGGTCCTCGATGATGACCGTCGCGGCCGGCCAGGTGATGGCGATCGGGAAGGTCGGCGGCGCCAGCACGTCGCGGTGCCCGAGGTCCTGGGCCACCGCCGGGTCGCGGTAGACCGGGTTCGGGTCCCCGATCGCGTCGGCGAACTCGCGGATCTTCTCGCGGCCGACCTCATACACCGCGGTGGGCGGATAGGTGCGGCCGATGAAACCGACGTCCAGGGCCATCGTCCCTGTGCCTCCTTGGATACGAAGAAACCGCCCGCGCCCACTCCGTGATCGGGAGTCGGCGGGGCGGTCCAAAACTACAGGCCGCGAGGCGTGACCCGGCAGTGCGGGCCTGCTACGACGCTAGCGCGGGGCGAGCGCGGCCCGGCTGAGAGCCGGACCCGGGGCCACGGGACTAGCGGGTCTCGCGGTGCGGGGTGTGCTTGTTGCACCAGCGGCAGTGCTTCTTCAGCTCAAGACGGTCCGGGTCGTTGCGCCGGTTCTTCTTGGTGATGTAGTTGCGCCGCTTGCACTCGGTGCACGCGAGGGTGATCTTCGGCCGGACGTCGACAGCAGCCACTTGGGGTGCCTCTTTCTACTTCTCGAGGGCTCCGGACCTTCCCAGGTCGGCCCTCACGATGGACAACCCTGCAAGAGTACCTTGCAGGGCTGAGGGTTTTGCCAGATGCGTAGCGGTGGCCGGACTTGAACCGGCGACACAGCGATTATGAGCCGCTTGCTCTACCAGGCTGAGCTACACCGCCACTCGATCAACTACCGGAACAGTCCGGTGGACACGGGCTTTCACCCTTTCGTGTCCACCGGACCCCCGGTGTGACCTGAGCCCCTTTACGGAATCGAACCGTAGACCTTCTCCTTACCATGGAGACGCTCTGCCGACTGAGCTAAAGGGGCGAGCAGGGAATAAGTTACACGGTCTTGGGCCAGGCGCGAAATCGGGTTTCGGCACGCCGTGTCGCGACCCCGGTCCACTACGCTCAGCCGCATGTCAGAGCCTGAGCCGACGCCGTCTCACGAGACACCCGACGAGACCCGCGGCGACATCCGCGGCGACACCCCGGACGTCTCGGCCGCGCCCCCGGCGCGCAGCCGGAGCCACTGGACCGTGCACTCCGAGTGGCCCGTGTATGAGAACCCTTGGGTGGACGTCCTCATGGCCGACGTGGAACTCGGCGACGGCACCCGCTTCGAGCACCACGTCATCCGCACCCGCAGCGCCGCGAGCTGCGTGGTGACCAGGACGGAGGCCGGGCGCGAGGAGGTGCTGCTGATCTGGCGGCACCGGTTCGCGATCGACAAGTGGGTCTGGGAGATCCCCTCCGGCCTGATCGAGGAGGGCGAGGATCCGGCGGACACCGCGCGCCGCGAGGTCGAGGAGGAGACCGGCTGGCGGGTGAGCGATGTCACGCCGTTGCTGTCCTTTCACCCGGTCGGCGGGATGCTGCGGTCGCAGTACCGGCTGTTCCGAGCGGTCGGCGCCGAGTACATCGGGGAGCCGACGGAGGAGAACGAAGCCGAGAAGGTGGCGTGGATTCCGCTGGACGAGGTACTCGGGCTGATCGACGCCGGGCAGATCGCGACGTCCTCCTCGCTGGTCGGGCTGCTGCGCGTGCTGGCCGAGCGGAAGTAGGACACGACCAGCCGACCCGAACGGCGGGCAGCCGAACGGCTCAAGCGAAGCTGAACACCACGGTCACCTGCACCGTGACATCGGTACTGCCCATCTGGATCGGCACCGGGTTCGCCGGCGACGCCCCGGACGCCATGGGCGCGAAGTTGACCGGCGTCGGGGCCGGGTTGCCGTCGTTCTCCTCGACCCGCACCACCTGGCCCAGAGTGCGGCCCGCCGACTTCGCGTACTGCTCGGCCTTCGCCTTGGCGTCGTTGAAGGCGGCGTCCCGCGCCTGCGCCAGCGGCCCGGAGTCATTCTGCAGATCGGTCGACAATCCGGAGATCTGGGTGGCGTTCCCACCAGCCGTCGTCGCCGCGCCGATGACGGCGCCCGCGGACTTCGGATCGCGCAGCGTCACGGTCAGGTTCTCCGAAGCCTGATATCCGCTGACCGTCGGCTTACCACTCGAATTCTCATACTGCGGACCGACGTTCAGCCCGGACGTCTTCTGGTCGCCGGCCGCGACGTGGTTCCCACTCAGCGAGGCCTGCACCGCACCCATCGTCGCGGAGACCCCGTTCATCGCGGAGCTGACATCCGAGGCAACCTTGGTGATGCTCAGGCTGAGCACGAGCGTGTCCGGCGTCCCGGTCACCTTCCCAGTGCCCTCCACGGTGATGCCGGGAAACGCATCCGGCGCCACCGGCGCACCGTTCGCAACGAGCGCGGCCCCAAAGGGCGCGGCACTGGCATCCGGCGCCGAACTACCGCCGGACATCCCGATGGCGACCGCCCCGCCGGCGGCGAGCACGGTCGCGACGCCGAGCACGAGAGCCCGGCGGGTGATGCTGAGGTTGAGGTCCATGGCCGTTGGATGCGGCCGATCTACGTTCGGTTCCCGGATGGGGTTCGGTTCCCGCATGGGACGATCGGCGGATGGCGACGCTGCGCGCGGTGGTGGAGATCGAGCCCTGGGCCGACGCGGACGACGCACCATGGCCGATCGCCAGCACGGACACGCTCCACTGGGACGTCCTGGACGGCGCGACCGCCCCGGCCACGATCGGCACGGTCATGGCGGCGCTGGCCAAGTGGTGCCGCCCGGAGGACGCCGACACCGAACCGACCGCGACCGAGGCACTGCGCTGGATCGCCACATCGGACCACCTGGTCATCGCCGGCGGAATCCACGCCGCCGACGCCGAAACGGCGGTGCACCCGGGCTGCTGCGCCGACCTCGAAGGCTGGCGGGCATGGCCGGACACGTGGCTCGGCCATCCCACGCCGGCTATCGAACGGACCGCCGACGGCATCACGATCCGGCAGGACAGGGGATCGCAGAATGCTGTGACACTCGCGACCGATGCCCTGCCCGGCCTGCTTGCCGCCCTGCGCGAGGACTTGATCGACTTCCTGGCGGCGGTGGAGCACTGGGCCGCGGACACCGGCGCCGACGCCGAGCTGGCTGCGGCGGTGGTGGCGAACATCGATCGGCATATGGTCATCAGGGCGCCGCTCGCCGACGGCTGACGCTGCGACTCGCCGGTACCGGCCTCGCGCCACGCAGGTCGGGGTGGCAACGCGCGAGGCGTGTCGGATACAGCTGGCTTGGTGTGTTGGCTGGCGTGCGGAGCCCTCCTAAGCCCGCACCACCCGCACCCCCAGCTCCGTGAACCGCCCCACCATCTCCTCCGGCGCGTCCCCATCCGTCACCAGCGTCGTGACGTCCGAGATCGGGCAGATCCGCGCGAACGCGCGCCGGCCCAGCTTCGATGAGTCGGCGACCACCACCACGTGGCGTGCGCGCGAGGCCAGGGTTTGGTTCACTGTCGCCTCCGCCTCGTTGTGGGCGCTGGCGCCGTGCTCGGCGTCCAGGGCGTCCACGCCGAGGATGGCCAGGTCCAGGGCCACGCGCTCGAGCATCGCCGCTGCTACCGGGCCGACCAGTTCGTAGGATTTGGGGGAGCCGACGCCGCCGGTCGCGACCACGTGCAGGTAGGGGCGGACCACCAGTTCCTGGGCGATGTTCAGTGCGTTCGTCACCACCGTCACCGCCGGGCCGCGCTGCTCGCCCGCCAGGTCCGCGCGGGTCGCCAGGGCGCGCGCCACCTCCGTGGCGGTGGTGCCGCCGTTGATGCCGACCGTGGAGCCGACCGCGACCATGCCGGCCGCGACCGAGGCGATGCGCTGCTTCTCCGGGGCGTGGCGGGCGACTTTGAAGCGGAGCGGCAGGTCGTAGGAGACGCTGTGGGCCGTGGCGCCGCCGCGCGTTCGGGACAGCAGTTGCTGTGCGGCGAGCTCGTCGAAGTCGCGGCGCACGGTGGCCGCCGAGACCCCCAGCTTCTCCGCGGTCTCCTCGATCTCCAGCTTGCCCAGCTCGGCGAGCATCTCCAGCAGGACACTCCAGCGCTCGTAGCGGTTCACGCCAAGCTCCTTCCGCGCACTCCATGCTGAGATCGTGACCTTCCTTGCAAGATTTTCTGGCACACTGAAGCAATCCTGCAAGGTGTAGACCTGCCTGCAAGCTGTAGACCCATCAGCGCCAAATCCTAGGGGGCCGTCGGTTGAGCGTCCTGCGCCTGGCCTCCGCGCTCCTGCCCGTGGCCGCGCTCGGCCCGGAGAACCCGCTTCCGCCGCTACGCAAGCTCGCGGATCCGCGCGGCGGCCTGGACGTCTCCGAGGCCGACGCCGAAATGGTCGCCAACCTCGGCTACGGCCACGTCGAGTCCCTGCTCCCCTACACCTTCCAGGACGGCTACACCCGCGAGACCCCCGACCGGGAGCTGGTCACGGCGGTTCTGGAGAACGACCTGCTGCGCGCCGAGTTCCTCCTCGGCTACGGCGGCCGCCTGATGTCCCTGCGCCACCGCCCCAGCGGCCGCGAGCTGCTGCACTTCCCGCCGAAGCTCCAGCTCGCCAACCTGGCGCTGCGCAACGCCTGGTTCGCCGGCGGCGTCGAGTGGAACCTCGGCACCTTCGGCCACACCGCCCTCACCTGCTCCCCGATGCACGCCGTCCGCCTCACCCGGGACGACGGCACGCCGGTCCTGCGCATGTACGAGTACGAGCGCCAGCGCCGCCTGGTCTACCAGCTCGACTGCTACCTGCCCGACGGCTCCCCGGTCCTGCTGGTGCACGTCCGCGTGCACAACCCCTTCCCGGAGGACGCCCCGGTCTACTGGTGGAGCAGCGCCGCCGTACCGCAGACCCCTGATTCCCGCGCGTTGATGCCCGCGACCTCGGCGTACCACTTCTCCTACACCGGCAAGATGCGCCGCATCCCGTTCCCGCGCTGGCGCGACGCCGACACGTCCTACCCCGGCCGCATCGACTACGGCGCCGACTACTTCGCCGAGATCCCGGACGGCGAGCGCCGCTGGATCGCCGCCGTCGACGCGAGCGGATCAGGGCTCTTCCAGACCTCGACCGACCGGATGCGCGGCCGCAAGCTGTTCCACTGGGGCACCGGCTCCGGCGGGCGCAACTGGCAGGACTGGCTGTCCGGCCCGCGCCACGAGTACTTCGAGATCCAGGCCGGCCTGGCCCGCACCCAGCTGGAACACCTGCGGCTCCCGGGGCGCCAGTCGTGGTCCTGGGTCGAGGCGTACGGCCTGCTCCAGACGGATCCCGACGAGGTGCACGGCGCGAAATGGCCCGACGCCACCAAAGCCGCGGCCGCCGCACTCGCCGACCTGCTCCCCGCGCACCGCCTCGACGAAGAGCTCGCGACCATGACCGCGCTGGCCGAGAAGCCGCCGGAGGAGGTCCTGCACGCCGGCACCGGCTGGGGCGCCCTGGAACGCCGCGCCCTGGGCCGCAACCGTGCGCTGAACCTGCCCGGCACGCCCTTCCCCGACGCCACCATCGGCCGCGACCAGCAGTCCTGGCTCTCGCTGGTGCGCAAGGGCCAGATGCCGACGCCGGCCCCGGCGCTGCCGCCGTCGTCCTACGCGGTCGGCCCGGTCTGGCGCGCGCTGCTGGAGAAAGCCACCTCCGACCCCGCGCACGCGACCTGGTTCACCTGGCTCCACCTGGGCGTGAACCGTTACCACGGCGGCGACCTGACCGGCGCGCGCGAGGCCTGGGAGAAGTCCATGGCCCAGGCCGAAACCGCGTGGGCGCACCGGAATCTGGCGATCCTCGACGAGTCCGAGGGCCTCCCGGGCGAGGCCGCCGACCGCTACCTGCGCGCCTGGCAGCTCTCGCCGCGCCTGCGCCCGCTCACCATCGAGACGCTGCGCGCCCTGATCCACGCCGAACGCCCCGCCGAGGCGCTCGACATCGTCGACCGGCTCAAGGAGCCCGACCGCTTCGCCGGGCGGATCCTGATGCTGGAGTGCCGCGCCGCCCTGGACGCCGGCGATCTGGTGCGCGCCCGCCGGATCCTGGAGACCGGTCTGGTCGTCGAGGACGTCCGCGAGGGCGAGGACCCGCTGTCGGACATGTGGTGGGAGTTCCACTCCCGGCAGGCCGGCGGGCTCGGTCCGGTCGTGTCACAGCGGTTGCGCGAAGAGCACCCGCTGCCGTGCAGCTACGACTACAGCGTCCGCCAGCTGTAGCAGGCCTTAGCAGCCCCCTTCCTCGGAACATCCGGCTCCGCCCCAGCTCACAGCGGCGCGGCCGTCTTGCGCCGCCGTTTCTCGCAGCTTTTGCAACTTCCTGCGAGCCTGTGCAATCAAAGATCTCAATCTCGCATCACCAAAAGAAATCTTGCAAAGAATGCTTGTAGTTCACGCGAGCGGCGTCCTACTGTCTCCTCCCAGCACCCCGAGTGATCCCCATGCGATCCGCATTGATCCTTCACGCGGCCGATCGGCGGTCCGTGGAAGCCTTCGGAGGAAACGAATATGGGCAGCAGCACCGGCCGGAGCCCCCGGCTTCTCGCGATAGCCACCGCCGCCGTCCTCGCGGTCGGTGTGAGCGCGTGTTCCAGCAGCAAGAGCAGCACCTCGTCCGGCTCCGGCTCCGGCAAGTCCGGCGGCAGCTTCAGCTACTGGTCGATGTGGCGCCAGGACGAGCCGCAGGCCAAGGTGATCCAGGCCGCGATCACCCAGTTCACCGCCGACACCGGCATCAAGGTCAACGTCGAGTGGACCGGCCGGGACGTGGCCAAGAAGATCGGCCCGGCGATGGCCGCGGGCAAGGCGCCGGACATGTGGGACGAGGGCGCGGACGTCATCTACGGCGCGGCGGCCCAGAACGGCAACGCCAAGGACCTCTCGGCGGTCCTGGGCATGACCATCCCGACCGACAACGAGAAGGTCTCCGACGCGATCCCGTCGAAGTACTTCGACTCGCTGCCCAAGGACCCCGACGGCGGCCAGCACTGGGTGATCCCGTACGAGGCCAGCACCGCGGGCGTCTTCTACGACTCCGCCGACCCGACTGTCTCGGCCGCGATGACCTCGCAGCCGGCCACCTGGGACGACTTCATCAAGGTCTGCGACGCCCTGAAGGCCAAGAGCGAGCCGTGCCTGGCCTCCGAGGGTGAGGACCCCTGGACCAACGGCCTGTGGTTCGACTACCTGGTCAGCGCCGGCGGCGTGAACTTCAACGACCTGGCCACCGACAAGACCGGCGCCAGCTGGGACAACCCGGCGGTCCTGAAGGCCGCGCAGCAGGTCGAGCAGCTGGTCAAGGGCGGCTACATCATCCCGACCTACACCGCGACGAAGTACCCGGCGCAGCAGACCAACTGGGCCGGCGGCAAGGCCGGGTTCCTGATGAACGGCAACTGGGTCACCGCCGAGGTCGCCAAGCAGATCCCGGCGACCTGGAAGTACGGCTTCATGCTCCCGCCGGGCGCGACCCAGCCGGACTCGATGGTCTTCGGCTTCGCGCTGACCAAGAACGCCAAGAACGTCAGCCAGGCCGAGCAGTTCATGGCCTACTTCCTGCAGAAGAAGACGCTGTCCGGCATCTCCACCGTGGCCGGCAACCTCACACCGCGCACCGACATCCCGGCCCCGGCGGAGCTGGCCGACGTGCAGAAGACCCTGAACGCGCCCAAGCTGCGCCTCACCTTCGACGGCGTGGCCGGCGACTGGACCACCAAGGTCTGGAACCAGAACTACCTGGACTTCTGGCACGGCAAGATCGACGCCGCGACCTTCGTGGCGAAGATGAAGTCCGCGCAGGTCTCGTTCTGGAAGAGCCAGAGCTGACCACGATGAGCACCGCCACCCCTGTCACCCTCCAAGACTCGTCCCGGACGCGCCGCGTCCGGGGCGGGTCCGCCTCGCGTCCCCCGGTCGGCGCGGCCCCGCTGGAGCGTTCCCGGCGCCGCATGTTCTGGGCGTTCACCACGCCGGCCGTCCTGATCTACGTCGTGCTGTTCCTGGTCCCGGTCGGCTACGCGGCCTGGACCAGCCTCTACAAGTGGGACGGCATCGGCCCGAAGAAGTGGCGGGGTCTGAAGAACTACCAGACCCTGTGGCAGGACCCGATCTTCCGGCACTCGCTGACCAACACGCTGAAGATCCTCTTCGTCGGCGGCATCCTCACCTTCGCGTTCGCCTTCGCGCTGATGCTGATCCTGCGCGAGATGAACCGCAAGCTGTTCGCCCGCTCAGTGCTGTTCTTCCCGTGCCTGGTGAACGCGATGGTGTTCGGGATCGCCGCGGGCGTCCTGTTCTCCCCCACCGGCCCGGTGAACAAGACCCTCGAAGCGCTCGGCTGGAGCCATCCGCCGCAGTGGCTGGCCACCGAGCACCTGCAGACGATGATCCTGGGCACCCTGGTGTGGACGGCCACCGGCTACTACACCGCGATCCTGATGGCCGCCGTCGACCAGATCCCGGAGTACCTCTACGAGGCCGCCGAACTCGACGGCGCCAACGCCTTCCAGCGCTTCCGGCACGTCACGCTGCCGATGTGCTGGGACGTGATCTCGGTGTGCGCGGTGCTGTGGACGGTGAGCTCGGTGAAGATCTTCGAGCTGATCCTGATGTACGGCGGCAGCAGCGGCTCCCAGCCGCCGTCGGACTCCTGGAACACCGCCATGTACGTCTACATCGAGGCCTTCCCGACCGCCTCGACCCCGCAGCTGGGCCTGGCCACGGCCGCCGCGCTGGTGAGCCTGTTCCTGGTGGTCGTCTTCACGGTCGTGCTGCGCAGGCTGCTGCGCCGCGACCCCATCGAGTACTGATCCGGGGGAGCTCATGACGTCCCGAACAACGACCGCCGCCCGGCGCAAGCGCAAGCCCGCCAGCCTGCCCATGCGCATCGCCACCGGCGTGGTGTGGGTGGTGGTCGCCGCCGACATCGCGCTGATCGGCTGGATCCTGCTCACCTCGCTGCGCGACGGCACCGACATCCTCAACCACCCCTTCGGCGCGCCGACGCATCCGAAGTTCGCCAACTACAGCAAGGTGTTCTCCGACGGCGGCTTCGGCCGCGCGGCGCTGAACAGCGTGCTGGTCGCGGTGCTGTCCTCGGTGCTGGCCGTCGCGGTCGCCGCGCCCTGCGCCTACGCGCTGGCCCGCCGCCGCAACCGGGTCTCCGGCGCCATGAGCATGACCTTCGCGATGGGCCTGGGAGTGCCCGGCCAGGTGATGGTGGTGCCGCTGTTCATCGGCATGGCCAAGGTGAACCTGGACGACTCCCAGCCCGGCCTGATCCTGGTGTATCTGGGTCTTGCGATGCCGTTCACCGTCTACCTGCTGACCGGCTTCTTCGCCGGCATCCCGCAGGTGCTGGAGGAGGCCGCGGTCCTGGACGGCGCCGGCGCGCTGCGCACGTTCACCCGCGTCATCCTGCCGGTGGCGCGCGGCGGCCTGGTCACCGCGTTCCTGCTGCAGTTCATCTCGGCCTGGAACGAGACGCTGTTCGCGATCGTGCTGACCCACAGCCAGGACAAGGTGACGTTGCCCGTCGCGCTGTCCAACTTCGTCCAGGAGGCCCAGCTCAACGGCCTGGACTGGGGCGCGATGTTCGCCGGGGTGTGCGTGGTGCTGGCCCCGATGATCGCGTTGTTCAGCTGGCTCGGCAGCCGCATCATCCAAGGTATGACAGTGGGGATAGGCAAGTGACCACCGAACTCCGACGCGACGTCCTGCGCATCCCGGGCGCCGCCGACCCGGCCGCGGGCCGGCTGCCGATCCTGCACGGGATCGCCAGGCCCGGCTTCGACTCCGCCGTGGCCCCGTACCCGGACATGGCCCGGAACCTGGACTACGGCCGGCCCCCGACGCTGCTGCCGTACACGACGCAGGACTCTTACACCCGCGAGCGCACGGACCGCGAGCTGCCGACTCTGGTGCTGGAGAACGAGGTGCTGACCGCCACGTTCCTCCCGGACCACGGCGGCCGCCTGTGGTCGCTGGTGCACCGGCCGACCGGCCGCGAACTGCTGCACCGCAACCCGATCCTGCAGCCGGCGAACCTCGCACTGCGCGACGCCTGGCTGGCCGGCGGCGTGGAGTGGAACCTCGGCGGCACCGGGCACTGGCCGCTGACCTGCGAACCGCTGCACGCGGTGCGGCTGAGCGCGCCGGACGGCACGCCGGTGCTGCGGATGTACGAGTTCGAGCGGATGCGGCGGGTGGTGATGACGGTCGACGCGTGGCTGCCGGCGGGGTCGCCGACGCTGCTGGTGCACGTCGCGCTGCACAACCCGGCCGAGACGCCGACGCCGGTGTACTGGTGGTCGAACATCGCGGTGCCGCAGAGTGCTGACGTGCGCGTGGTGGCGCCGGCGGAGCGTGCGTTCCACTTCGACTACACGGCGCAGCTCAAGCTGATCGACTTCCCGGCGGGCACGTCCGGCGACCAGAGCTACCCGGCGCGGTTCCCGGCGGCGGCGGACTTCTTCATGGACATCCCGGCCGGCGAGCGCCGGTGGATCGCCGCGCTGGACGGGAACGGCTCAGGCCTGGTGCAGACCTCGACGGACCGGCTGATCGGCCGGAAGTTGTTCCAGTGGGGCGTCGGCGCCGGCGGACGGCGCTGGCAGGAGTGGCTGTCGGGGCCGGACGCGGAGTACATCGAGATCCAGGCCGGGCTGGCGCGGACGCAGTTGGAGCATCTGGAGCTGCCCGGCGGGGCCACGTGGGAGTGGGTCGAGGCGTACGGGCTGCTGGAGGCGGATGCGGCGGCGGTGCACGGGACGTGGGAGGAGTCTCGGGGGGCGGTCGCGGGGGCGCTGGAGCGGTTGGTGCCGCGGGCTTCTTTGGAGGCTGCGCTTGGTGAGGCGCAGCGGTTCGGTGCGGCTGCGGTGGACTCGCGCACGCCTGCCGGGGGCGCACCTGCGGTGAGCGAGCCCGGCGCAGGTGCGCGCGGCGGCGCTGGAGCGAGTGCCGTTCCTGAGGTACTGCATCGGGGGTCTGGCTGGGGTGCGTTGGAAGTCGCCGCCGACGCGGTGTCCACCGATGCGCTCCGGCCATTCGGGTCCTGCGATGCGGAGCAACAGCCGTGGCTGGATCTGTTGCAGACAAAGCGATTGCCGTCCAGCGAACCGCCGGCGTCCCCGATCACGGGCCCGCTCTGGCGCTCGCTCCTCGAGGCGTCGGCCGACGACTGGCACGCTCTCTACCACCTCGGCCTCCTCCGTCTCGCCGACGACGACCGCGACGGAGCCCGCGAGGCTTGGACGCGTTCCCTCGCCGACCGCCCGAACGCCTGGGCACAGCGTGCGCTGGCGCATCTCGCGGCGTCGGGCGACGAGCGTGCCGACCTGACCGTGGCAGCGCACCGCCTCCAGCCGGACCTCCGCGAGCTCACCATCGAGGCCCTCCAGGCGCTGCTCGCCGCCGACCGCGCCGCGGAAGCACTCGACCTCATCGCGGCGTCGAGCGTCGCAGACCGCGAACACGGCCGCATCCGCCTCTACCACGCGCAGGCGGCCCTCACCACCGGCGACATCGACCAGGTCCGGCGGCTCCTCGACGAGGGCATCACGGTCGACAACCTGCAGGAGGGCGAGGCCTCGCTGGACCTGCTGTGGCTCGCCGCGCATCCCGACCTGCCGGTCCCGCCCGAGTACGACTTCCGGATGTCCGGAAGCTGATCGACGTGCTCGGCGACGACACGAAGGACGTGGAAGGGAGCGACGGGATCGTCGTCAGCGTGCACGGCACGAGCGTGCCGACGTGGTTCGACGACGTGCAGATCACCGGGAACTCGCTGAACTGCTCGGGCCCCTCAGGCCCGGTGCAGGCATGACGGTGCTGCGCGAGAACAACGACAGCACGGCCCGGAACGTGCGGTTCACGAACAACGTGGTGGTGAACGCGGGCGCACCGGGCGACGCGACCTTCGCCCTGTCCTCAGCGACGAGCTACCAGCTGACCGACAACACCTTCTTCGGCACTGCGACCACCCCGGGAACCGGCACGGCCGGCGGAACCGCCACCGGCATCGGCGCTCACGCGAACGGCTACCGGCTGTGCGCGGGATCGCCGGCGCTCGGCAGCGGTGTCGCGATCGCGGGCAACGGCGGCCGCGACTACTTCGGCAACGCGATTCCGGCCGGCGCGCCGAACCGGGGCGCGTATGCCGGGCCGGGGATTTCGAGCTGCTGAGCAGTCGGGCACAAGCGCGCGGCGGTATCCGGAGGGGAGCCGCCGCGCGCTTCTGTGTCTGGCCGGGCTGGCCTACGGACCCGAGCCCGCGCCCGCCAACCCAACCCCCTCAGCTCCGCCCCTCCCCCCGATACAACTCCACCTCCCCCTCCAGCTCGATCGCCAGCACCGTCACCACCGGGTCCGCCACGCTCGGCGGGTCGATCGCCAGCACGGCGGGGATCGTGTCGAAGCCGCCGTAGCGCCGGTGCGTCAGCTCCTCGCCGGTCGCCAGTGCCGTCACGCGCTTCACTCGGCTGGTCAGGCCGCGCACCGTGACCGGGTCGCGTGGCGGGTCGTAGCAGAACACGTACAGCGTGCGGCGGTCCTCGGCGAGCGTCGTCGGTGCGTAGACGTGGCCGGCCGGGATGCCGCGTACTGTGCCGAACACCGCCGGCTCGTTGCGCCGTATCCAGCTGCCCAGTGCCTCCAGGCGCGAGGTCTGCTCCGCGGGGATCGAGCCGTCGGCGCGGGGGCCGACGTCCAGGAGCAGGTTGCCGCCGCCGGCTATGGTTTCGACGAAGGTGCGGATCAGCAGGCTGATCGGCTTGTGGTCCTGGTCGTTGCGCTGGAAGCCCCAGGAGTTGTTCACCGTGTAGCACAGCTCCCACGGGCCCTCGGGCGGCGTGATCGGTGCCCCCTGCTCGGGTGTCGCGTAGTCGCCGTAGCCGAGGAGCCGCGAGTTGAAGACCATGTCCGCCTTCATCGCGGTCAGCTGATCGCGCAGCTCCGCCATCCGCCACTGCTCCTCGGGGCGCTCCCAGTCCCCGTCGAACCAGAGCAGGTCGGGTGCGTAGCCCTCGACGATCTCCGTCAGCTGCGCGCGGTGGAACTTCAGGAAGCGTGCCCACGCCTCCGGGTCCTCGGCGACGCCGCGCTCGAACTCCTCGCGGGTGTGGAACGGGTAGTCGGGGTGCGACCAGTCCAGGTGCGAGAAGTAGATGCCCACCTTGAGCCCGGCGTCGCGCATCGCCTGCGCGTACGGCGCCAGCAGGTCACGCCCCGCCGGCGTCCGCCGGACCACGTTCAGGTCGTTCTCGGCCGTCTCCCACAGCGCGACGCCGTCGTGGTGCTTCGACGTCAGCACGGCGTACCGCGCGCCCGCCGCCTTGAACAGCCGGGCCCACTCCCCCGCGTCGTAGGCGCTCGCGGTGAAGCCGTCGAGCTGCTTCATGTAGTTCTCGTGGGTGATCTCGCCGTTGTAGAACGACCAGGACTCCGGGATGCCGTCGACGGCGTAGATCCCCCAGTGGACGAAGATGCCGAGCTTGGCGTCGGCGAACCAGGGCTGCATGGTCACGGTTCACCACGCTAGAGGCGAAAGGCCAGCAAGTTGATCGGTCTGGATCACCGATACTGGTAGATTTTCACCGTGGAGATCGAAGCCGGTCCGCCGCTCGTGGCCAACGCCGGCGTCGGCGTGCACGGCATCAACACCGCGGTCGACGTCTTCCGCCTCCCCGACCTCTGGCAGCTCCACCTGTACAGCTACCACGCGGCGTTCGTGGCCGACGGCATCCGGCACGACCTCCGGCCCGGCACCGTCAGCCTGGTCCCGCCCGGCACGAAGGTCGAGTTCCGGTACCGCGGACGCTCGGAGCACCTGTACGTCCACTTCGCCATGCCCGGACGCCGCGCCCCCTTCGTCGGCGACGCGGGCCCGGAGCTCCCGATCCTGCGCGAGCTGCTGCTCGACGCCGTCGCGTCCTTCCCCACCTCGCCGAACCGCTCGGCGGCGGCGGTCTGGGCCGCGCTGTGGCGGGTGTCGGACCTCGCCGACGCCGGGACCGCCGCGCCCCGCAACCCGGTCGTCGCGGCCGTGGTCCGCCGCATCGAGGAACATCTGGCCGAACCCCTGGTCGTGGCCGAGCTGGCACGCTTCGCCGGCGTCTCGCACAACCAGCTCACCCGCCTGTTCCACGAGCACGTCGGCGACACGGTCGTCGGCTACATCGCCTCGCGGAGGATGGCCCACGCGCTGCACCTGTTGCAGGCGTCCACGCTGTCGGTGACGGCGATCGCGGCGTCCGTCGGGATCCCCGACCTGCAGGCGTTCAACAAGACGTGCCGGAAGGCCTTCGGCGCCTCGCCGCGGGCCCTACGCCAAAGCCGACAGGACCGCCGCCGCTCTACCAACCAGAGTTCGCGTAATCCTTGAGGAAGTACCCGTAAAGATCCTCGCCCTGCTCGCCCCGCACGATCGGGTCGTAGACCCGCGCCGCGCCGTCGACCAGGTCCAGCGGCGCGTGAAACCCTTCCCCCGCCAACCGGACACGGTCCGGATGCGGCCGCTCGTCCGTGATCCAGCCGGTGTCGACGCTGTTCATCAGGATGCCGTCGGTCTCGAACATCTCCTTGGCACTCGTGCGTGTCAGCATGTTGAGAGCAGCCTTGGCCATGTTCGTGTGCGGGTGGCCGGCGCCCTTGTAGCCACGGCTGAAAACGCCCTCCATCGCCGAGACGTTGACGATGTGCTTGCGCGCCGACGGCGAGGCCTTCATCGCGTTACGCAGCCTGCTGATGAGGATGAACGGCGCCGTGGAGTTGCACAGCTGGACCTCCAGCAGCTCGATCGGATCGACGTCCTCGACGGTCTGCACCCACGAGTTGACGTCCGCCAGGTCCGGGACCAGGCCACCGGCGTCGATGGCGGTTCCGGCGGCGATGCGGTCCGGCGCGGCCGAGCCGGCGGTGAGCGCGAGTGAGACAAGATCGGCGCCGACCCCGACGAGGTCCGCCGTGATCGTCTCCGAAGAACGTGTCTGGCCGGGCAGCGCGACCAACCCGGAGCCCGTGAACCGCCCGAACGAAATCAGCTCCGGCAACGGTCCATCAGGCAGCGGCGCGGCCTCGGCCCGGATCAAAGGCTCGTAGGCCCCCGCCGAGCGCCGCACCGTCTGCGCGGCGTTGTTCACCATGATGTCGAGCGGCCCCTCGGCCGCGACCGAATCGGCCAGCGCCACCACCTGCGCGACGTCCCGCAGGTCGATGCCGACGACGCGCAGCCGGTGCAGCCACTCGCCGCTGTCCGGCATCGCCGCGAAGCGCCGCGCGGCGTCGTTCGGGAAGCGCGTGGTGATGGTCAGGTGCGCGCCGTCCCGCAGCAGCCGCAGCGCGATGTACATGCCGATCTTCGCCCGGCCGCCGGTGAGCAGCGCGCGCTTGCCGGTCAGGTCGGCGTGCGCGTCGCGGCGCTTCCAGTTCTCGGCGGCGCAGTCGGGACACAGGTTGTGGTAGAAGGCGTGCACCTCGCGGTACCGCTGCTTGCAGATGTAGCACCCGCGGTCGCGGGTCAGGACCCCGGCGACGGCGTTGCCGGACGCGGCGGTCTCCGAGCTCAGCGGCAGCCCCTGCGTCTCGTCGTCAAGTCGGGTCGGGGCGCCGGTGGCGGTCTTGGCGGTGACCGCACGGTCAGCGGCGATCACCCGCGCCTGCCGGTCGGCACGGCGCCGCAGCTTGACGCTCTTGTAGACGCCGGCCGTCGCCCGCCGCACGGTCACCGCGTCGGGGTGTTCCGTGGGCAGGGTTTCGACCTCGGCCAGGATGTCGAGCAGCAGGGCCAGGCGCTCGGGGGCGAGCCCGGGCCCGAAGTCCTCGGGACCATCGGCGGCCACAGCAGCCTCATCAGCCACGCGGTCCGCCGGTTCGTCCAGTTCACCCTGCTCGATCACCCGCACAAATCTACCTGCCGCGCGGACCTGCTCAGACCCACGTGGCAGGCGCCGCCCTCACGCGGCAGCCCGCGCCACCAACTCCGCGATCCGCTTCTCGTCGGCGGCGCTCAGAGCGGTCAGGGCGAAATACGTCGGCCACATCGACCCCTCGTCCAGCGCCGCGACGTCGCTGAACCCGAGCGTGGCGTACCGGGTCTTGAACTTCGATGCCGGCTGGAAGAACACCAGCACCTTCCCGTCCTTCGAGTACGCCGGCTGGCCGTACCACAGGCGCGGGACCAGCGTCGGCGCGGCGGCGAGCACCAGCTTGTGGACCTGCTCGGCCAGCTCGCGGTCGTCCGGCGGGAACTCCGCGATCTTCGCCAGGACCTCGGCCTCGGGGTCGGCGTCGGCGGCCTTCTTGGAAGAACGGACCTCCTTGGCCCGCTCCTTCATCGCGGCGCGCTCCTCGGCGCTGAAGTTCTCCTCGGAGCCGGCGGCGGCCTTCTTCGCTGTCTTCTTCGTCGTGTTCGCCATGTGATCCATCGTAGGAAGACCCGCCGCTCCGGGCTTCTCAAAAACTGATCAGTGCCCACGCCGGCGACAGCGCGCACCCGCGGGGCACACAGGCACACAACAGCGGGCGCCCGGACCGCCGAGGTCCGGGCGCCCGCAGTCTTGGTGCGACTACTTCACCGTGTAGCTGTAGGGCAGGCCCGTCAGCTCGTCACCGGTGCCGAACGCCGCGTTGTACGTGTCCACGTACACCACGCCGCTCACCTTGGTGCCGCTCTTGCCGGTCGGCGTGAAGGTGACGGTGACCGTCCCGGTCTGGCCGGGCAGGATGGTCACCGGCGCCAGCGCCGGCGCGGTCGGGTCGACGCCGTCGAGCCACAGGTCGCCGGTCGAGGCCACGGCCGAGCGGTCGAAGGCCAGCGTGGTCACGCTCTGCGCCTCGGTCGCACTGCCGCTCACGGCGCCGTTCGTCGGGCCCAGCGGGGTCGGGTCCTGGCCCCAGACGCCCGGGGTCACCCACGGGGAGTCCACGGTCACCGAGGCGGTCAGGCCCTTGGAGACGCCGTAGATCTCCGGCGTGCCCGAGGGGCTGCTGGTGGAGAAGTCCGCCGGGATCGTCGAGGACTGCGACGCGCGCAGCTCCGTGGTGTGCGTCGGGATCTGGAACGACGGTTGCGGGCCGGTGGTCGCGAACGGCAGCGGCACCGTCGCGCCCAGCGGCTGCTGGGCCGGCAGGTCGTAGTCGGCGCTGCTGTTCAGCCGCGGGTCGGCGAACACCGTCAGCGGGGCCCATCCGTTGTTCTTGATGGTCACCGTCGCGGTCACCGCCTTGCCGGCCGCGAGCGAGCCCGAGGGCAGGCCCTTGGCGTGGGCGTCGGCCGAGTTGTACCGCAGCTGGCCGTTGAACGGGTCGGACAGGTCGCCGGTCAGGACGCCCGGGTTGTTGTCGTCCAGGAAGAGCACCCAGCGGCCGGCGGCCGGGGCGTCGACGTAGCCGGTCAGCGCGGGCTGCAGGCTCTGGTTGCCCTGCGCGTCGACCGCGAGGTTCGTGCTCAGCGACACCACCTGGTGGTCCGGGGACTCCAGGTAGGCCGAGACCACGTGGGTGCCGGTGAACGCCAGGTTCATCGCCATGTTCTTCTTGCCGCTCGGCACGTCGAAGAAGAACGACTCGGTCTGCGACGGGGTGTTCGCCCGGCCGTTGCCACCGGTCAGGGTGCCGGTGAAGGCGCCGCCGTCGTTACCGGTGGAGATCAGCGTCCGCTTGGTCACCGGCATCGTGGTGACCTGGTGGAACGAGGTGGAGAACGCCAGCGCCGCGGAGACGTCGCCGGGGTTCTGGGCCAGCGTCTGCTTCACCGTGAACTTCTGCGACTGTCCGGGCTTGAGCACCGCGTTCGCCGGGCTCACGGAGCCGACGTTCTTGTACTTGGTGGCCAGGAAGTCGTACGCGACGTTGCCCTTGAAGCCGGTGGCGTTGGCGTTGGCGTAGAAGTACGCCGTCCAGGTGCCGGCCGGCGGGTTCGCCTGGTCGACGGTCGCGTAGTTCGTGGTGCCCTGCGGGCTGTTCCAGTTCTCGTACTCGCCGTTCGGGCCGACCAGCACCAGGCGCAGCAGCGTGCTGGTGCCGCCGCAGGCGCAGGTCGCGGTGCCGGTGAGGTGGTCGGCGCCGGCCGGCACGGTGAAGGTCTGGCTGAACCAGTGCCGCTTCAGGCCGGGGGTGCCGAGGGTGTAGCCCTCGTAGAACCACGGCGAGTTCGGGTCGGTGAAGTCCACGGCCTTGGTGCCGGTGACGTCCGCGACGGTGGTGTCCAGCTCGCGCACTCCTCCCGAGACGGTCTGCGTGTTCGGGCTGGTGTTGGTCAGCGTGACCGTCGCGGACTGCTTGGAGCCGCCGTTGCCGATCAGCGAGACCTGGGTGTCGCCGGAGCCGGTGGTGGCCACCAGGCCGTCACCCTGCGCCTTGGGCGAGCCGTTGTCGTCCTTGACGGACATGGCGGTGCGGACCGCGCGGTAGGTGTTCAGCTCGCCGGAACCCTGCTGGTCGGCCGGCAGGCCGAGGTCGGTGGCCGAGGAGGTGAGGATCTGCTTCACCAGCTGCGGCGTCGGACGAACCCCGCCGTGGGTGTTCTCGTACGCCTCGATGACCAGCGCGGCACCGCCAGCGACCAGCGGCGAGGCCATGCTCGTGCCGCCGAAGTCCTCCAGCGAGGCCGGGTTGCCGTTGTAGTCCACGCAGGCGCTGAAGCGCGCCTCGGGGCTGCACAGCGCCCAGCCGCCCTGGCCCGGTGCGACCAGGTCCGGGACGCGGCCCCGGACGTTGGTGCCGGAGGAGGACAGCGCGGCGGTGTTGTTGGAGGCCCAGCTGCTCGCCAGGTTCCGCGCGCCGCCGGTCCCGGTCTGCGCCTGGTCCCGGAAGGTGGTGGTGGCGCCGACGCCGATCACGTTCGGGTCGACGGCCGGCTGGCCCTCGGTGTTGGTCACGCCGCCGTCGCCGGTGGAGGTGACGACCGTGACGCCGGCGGCGACCGCCGCGTCGTCGGCCAGGCTGGTGACGTCCAGGCCCTCGGTGGGCTGCGCGTTGTTGCCCAGCGACTCGTTGATGACGTCGACGTTGTCCACGTTCACCGCGTAGTCGATGGCCTGCACGACGGTGGAGTCGAAGACCAGGTTGGCCGCGCCGAACACGTTCAGGCCGACCAGCGAGGCGCCGGGGGCGACACCGCGGACGGTGATGTTGCAGCCGGCCGGGAGCGCGTGGCCTGGCATGACGTACTTCGACAGGTCGTAGCTGTGCAGGCCCTGCGCGGCGATGGAGCTGGCGTCGCCGAAGGCCTCGTCACCGCTCTCGTTGCCGTTCGGGTCGGTGCCGGAGAAGTCCTGGTAGTCGCTGAACACCGGGGTGCCGTCGGCGCGGATGAAGTCCGGGTTGTTGGTGTCCAGACCGTCGGCGATCCACGCGACCTTCACACCCTTGCCGTCGACCAGGTTCTGGGCCTGCGGCTGGTTCTTGTTCAGGAAGGCGGTGTTCGTGGTCTGCAACGCCTCCGGCTCCAGCAGCGGCTTGCTGGGGTCGGTGGGGCAGGTGCCCGGGATGACCTTGTCCGCCGGGGTCTGGCCGTCGGCGCCGGTGGCGGTGCTGCCCTTGGCGCTCGCGGCGTCCGCGATGGCCTGCTTCTGGGCGTCGGTCAGGGTGTTGACGACGCGCTGCTGGTCGGTGACGACCGCCGCGACGTCCGGGTTCTGCCGCAGGTTCTGGGCCTCGGCGTCGGTCATCTTGGCCGAGAAGCCGTTGATCACCGAGAACTTCTTGATGTCCTGGGCGCCGGTGGCCTGCGCGTTGCTGACCAGCGGAGCCTGGTCGGCGTTGGTGGCGGCCTTGCGCTGCGCCTTGGCGGTCTTGACCGACAGGTCGGAGTGCTGGTTCTTGAGCAGCACGATCACGGGGTGCTTCGCGCCGGTCGACAGCGCGGCCAGCTGCTGGGCCGCGGACGGCCTGGCGGGCGTCGGGCTGGCGAGGGCGGCGGCAGACGTGCCGACCCCCAGACCCAGCGCGGTGACCGCGACCACCGCGATGCGGTGTTTGCGGGCAAACTGCATAATGTGCCTTTCTCCCGGCGCGCGGCCACGCCGCCGCGCGCCCCCTTTGACGTGGAGCCCGGGTGGTGCCTTACAGGGTCTTGCGACGAGCAGCGGGAAATGGCAATGCGACTAGACATTGCGAAGATCGATACTCGTCACAGTAGAGGGTGTCAGGAACCTCAGAAAGACGTAGACGGTTCTACGTTGCGACACGCCTGGACTTGCGTTCACCTCGTGATACGCGTGCGGGGAAGCGTCTACGCGGTAAGGGGTGAGCAAGGGTGGTGAGGGTGGAAATACCGTCGGGGCGAGGATCTGCAGACCCTCGCCCCGACGGCGTATTAGCACTTTTATATTAGGCTGCGACCGGCCTTGACCGACGTCGACTGGTGCGGTTTAGAAGAAACCGTCGTCGTTCCCGCCGTTGTTGTTGTTGTAGTCGTCGCCGCCGAAGCCGCCGCCGCCGTTGAAGTCGTTGTTGTAGTCGTTCTGCTGGTACTCGTTCTGCTGGTACTCGTTCTGCTGGAACTGCTCCTGCTGGAACTGTTCCTGCTGGTACTCGTTGCGCTGGTCGTCGAAGCCGCGCTCCTCGAAGCCGCGGTCGTACGCCTGCTGCTCGTCGCGCTTGTTGTCGTCGCCTTCCAGCATCTCGCCGAGCAGCATCCCGCCGACCAGGCCGGCCGCGCCCGCGCCGATCACCGCGCCGGTGCTGTGGCCCTGGCGCGGCGGCTGCTGGTACTGCGCCTGCTGCGGGTAGCCGGGCTGCTGCGCCGGATAGCCCTGCTGTTGCGGATAGCCGGCCTGGGGATAGCCCTGCTGCGGGTAACCCTGCTGCTGGACGGGCTGGTAGTACGGCGGCTGAGTGGTCTGGATGCGCTGCGCGCAGAACTGGCAGACCTCGACGGGTCGCGCCACGCCCCACTGCGGCTGCCACATGACGTTCACGGACGCCTGGCCGTGCGCCGGATCGAAGAAGCAGATCACGGGTGTTCCCCCAAATTCGTTGACACTATCCGCGATCCTAAACGGGTCGCGGACGACAGGGGTTCCCGGTGGCGCTCCCTCTCACGGCCGGCTCACGCCGTGCAGCGCGTCCCCTGCGCCGGCAACGTGCCGCTGACCAGGTACGCCTCCATCGCCGACTGCGCGCACTGGTTGCCGCTGCCGAACGCGGCGTGCCCGGTGCCCACGCGAGTCAGCAGCCGCGCGTTGGCGAAGCCGTTCGCCAGGTTCACGGCGTTCTGGTACGGCGTGGCCGGATCGTCCGTGGTGCCGACGACGAGGATCGTGTCCGAGCCCTGCGCCTTTATCTGGTGCGGCTTCTCGGTGGTCTGGAACGGCCAGTTCGCGCACATCGGCTGCGCCAGGTCGCCGGGGGCCAGGTTGGAGTTGAGGATCGAGGCCCCGGACTTGAGCTGGTTGTACGCGCTCTGCACGGCGGCCGGGCTCGGCGCCGGGGTGGTGAAGTCGGCGCAGCGCACCGCGATCAGGCCGTCCTGCTCGGTGCTGTAGTGGCCCTGCGGGTCGCGGCCGTCGTACTGGTCGGCGCCGGCCAGCAGCTCCGAGCCGTCGCCGTTCTTCATCGCCTTGGTCAGCGCGTCGCGCAGGTACTTCCACCAGTCCGAGCCGACGTCGCCGTAGAGCCCGATGATGACGCCGGTCCAGCCCAGCGTGGCGTCCAGCGGCCGGCTCGGGTCGTCGGTCTGCAGCGGCTTGTCCTGCAGGCCGTCGATGAAGTGGCCGAGCTGCTGCGCGGCGGCGGTCGGGCTGCCGGTCAGCGGGCACTGCGAGGCGTAGTTCGTGACGCAGTCGGAGGCGAACTTCTCCAGCGACTTCTCGAAGCCGATCTGCTGCTGGACGTTGGACTCCAGCTGGTCGGCGTTCGGGTCGACGGCGCCGTCGAGCACCATGCGGCCGACGTTCGCCGGGAACTCCTCGGCGTAGACGGAGCCGATGTAGGTGCCGTAGGAGATGCCGAGGTAGTTCAGCTTCTTGTCGCCGAGGACCTGGCGCATGAGGTCCATGTCCTGCGCGACGTACTTGGAGCCGACGTAGGGCAGCAGGGCGCCGGAGTTCTTCTCACAGGCCGCGGCGAGGGTCTTGCTGTCCTGCTCGGCCTTGGTCGCCCGGGCCGCCGCGTCCTTCGGCGGGTCCTGCTCGTAGAGCTTGTCCTGGGTCTTGTCGTCCAGGCAGGTGATCGGGTCGCTGCGGCCCAGACCGCGCGGGTCGAAGCCGATGATGTCGTAGTGCGCGTGCAGCGCCCCGTCGAACTCGGTCTTGGACTCCTCGACGAAGTCCACGCCGGAGGCGCCGGGCCCGCCGGGGTTGGTCAGCAGCGAGCCGACCTTGTTCGCCTGGTCCGCGGCCGGCCACTTCACGAGGGCGAGGGTGACGTCCTTGCCCGAGGGGTTGGCGTAGTCCAGGGGGACCACGACCGAGCCGCACTGGAAGGCGCTCAGGTCCGCGGTCGGGTCGTCGGAGGGCTCGCTGGTGCACGCGCCCCAGGAGATCTTCTGGGAGTCGAAGGCCTGGGTCGAGGTGAACTTGCCGCTCGGGAGCTTGCCGGAGCCTGAGGAACCGTTTGAGGAACCGCCGGAGCCCCCGGAGCCGCCGCTGCCGCCGCTGCCGCCGCTGCCACCGACCGAACCGGACGAAGTACACCCGGCCACCAGGGTCGCGCCGAGCAGCATCGCGACGACGGATATGGTCCGGCCTCGGTGTTCCCCGAATGACTTCATGCGCTCATGTGTATCACCTCGCCCCGACCCTAGAATCACGATATGGATGCCTTCCTGGAACTCTTGGGCGTGCGGGGCGTCGCCACGCTGGCGACGATCAAGAAGGACGGACGGCCGCAGCTGTCCGCCATCACCTACGCCTACGACCCCGCCGAGCAGGTGATCCGGATCTCGATCACCGACGACCGCGCCAAGACCCGCAACCTGCGCCGGGACCCGCGCGCGACGCTGATGGTGCAGCCGGAGACGTACAAGTTCGCGGTGTACGACGGCGACGCGGAGCTGACGCCGGTGGCGCAGAAGCCCGACGACGCCACGGTCGACGAGCTGGTCGAGCTGTACCGCGCGGCGTCCGGGAAGGAGCACCCGGACTGGGACGAGTACCGGGCCGCGATGGTCGCCGACAAGCGGCTGGTGCTGCGCATCCGGGTGACGCACGCTTACGGTATTGGGGTCTGAGACGGACGCGGCGGGGGGTGCTGCGGCGGCCGGGCCGGGGCCTGAGCCGGAGCCCGCGGGGCCTGAGCCGGAGCCAACGGGGCCCGAGCCGGGGCCGGCGGTGAGGCCGACGCCCGAGCCCGAACCGGTCACCGCGGATCCGCCGCGCCTGCCCGGCCGGCCGCTGATGACGCAGTCCTGGCTGGACGCCACGTTCCTGCACTGGGCCGTCGACCCGGCGAAGGTGGCGCCGTTGCTGCCCGCCGGCGTGCGGCCCGACGTCATCGACGGCGCTACCTACGTGGGCCTCATAGCCTTCCGCATGCACCGCATCGGGTGGTGGCCGCTGCCCGGTTTGCCCTATCTCGGGACCTTCCCCGAGACCAATGTGCGGCTGTACTCCGTGGACGCGGCCGGGCGGCGCGGCGTGGTGTTCCGGTCGCTGGAGGCGTCGCGGCTGCTGCCGGTCGCCACGGCCCGGACCGCTTTCCGCCTGCCGTACCGATGGGCCCGGATGTCGGCGTACCGCGTGGGCGACGAGTACTGGTACGGCTCGCGGCGCCGTGAGCCCGGCCTGCCGCCGTCCCGGAGCCTGATCGGGGTGCGGGTCGGATCCAGCGTCGAGAACCCCTCCCCGCTGGACCACTTCCTCACCGCCCGCTGGCGGCTGCATTTCACGCTCGGCGGCCGGACCGTGCACATGCCGAACGCGCACCCGCGGTGGCCGCTGCACCACGCCGAACTGCTGGCGTGCGACGAGGATCTGGTCGCGGCGGCGGGGTTGCCGGGTGTCGCGTCCGGGCCGCCGGACAGCGTGTTGTTCTCGCCGGGCGTGCCGGTCCGGTTCGGGCTGCCGCGCTCCGTCAGCCGTGACTGATCAGGCCGCGTGGCTGATCAGATAGCGCACGAAGACCAGATCGCCGATCGGCCGGGTCTCCGCGAGGGTCATCCGGCGCCGCGCGTTCTGCGGGAACTCCGCGGCGCGGACAAAGCGCGGGGCCAGGTCGTCGCCGACGAAGAACGGGGCGATCGCCAGGTGGATCTCGTCGGCGAGGTCCTCGGCGAGGAACCGCGTGTGCAGCGAGCTGCCGCCCTCGACCATCAGCCGCTCGACGCCGCGCCGCTTCAGATCCGCGAGGACGCCGGGGAAGTCGACCAGCGCGCCGGCCGGGATCACCTCGGTGTCCGCGACCGCGGCCAGGCGGTCGGCCTGCGCCGGGACGGCCGCGTCGGCGCAGTAGACGAGCTTGTGGCCGCCGGTGGTGAAGAAGCGCGCGGCGCGGTCCAGGGCGCCGGCGCCGGTCACCGTCACCTTGACCGGGTGCTCCGGCAGCCCGCGGCTCAGCCGCTCGGCACGGCGCTCCGGGTCGCGGATCAGGAGGCGGGGGTCGTCGCGGCGGATGGTCTCGGCGCCGACCATGATCGCGTCGGAGGCGGCCCGGAGCGCGTCCACCCGGTCGAAGTCCGCGTCGTCGGAGAGCATGAGGCGGTCGGGGGTGGTGTCGTCGAGGTGGCCGTCCAGGGACATGGCGGCGCTGAGGATGACGTGGGGGCGCTCGGGCATGGTGTCATCGTCGCATCGGCGGCGGTCGGGAGCGTGGCGATCTTCCTGGTGTTCGCCGAGAGAGTACGCGATCTCCGTTCCGGAACCGCAGGTTTCCTCCGAGGCGTTCCCGGTACATGACGGTGAAGCAGCGAGTCAAGCGCGCCCTGCGTTCCAGAAAAGCGAGAAGGCGAGACCGCGAACCGGGCGGCCCGGGCTGGCCGCCGGGACCGGACGGCGGCGTGCGCGAACCGCGCCGGCCGAAGGGAACGCCGCCTCAGGACTCGATCGAGCTGGCCGAACCACGGTAGAAACGTCCCATGCGCCCCACCGGACTCAGCGACAGCGAGAAGCGGGTCCGGACGGACTTCCTGGCCGGAGGGCGCACCTCCTTCGAAACCGGCGACCCGGCGGCTGACGACCCCACGGCCGGCGCGGCCTGGGGCCCGGAGCGCACTCTGCGCGCCGAGTTCGTCAGGGGCCTGATCGACGACGCGGGCGACCGGCGCGCACCGCTGCGCGTGGTCGGCGCGCGCGTGGTGGGCCCGCTGGAGCTGGAGTACCGGGAGCTCGGCTTCTCGCTGAGCTTCACGAACTGCTGGTTCCAGGACGAGATCGACCTGCACGACGCCCGCCTGCGCCGCCTGAACCTGCGCGGCTCCCGCCTGGCGGGCCTGCACGCGCCGTTGACACACGTCGAGGCGACGGTGGCGTTGCACAAGGCGCGGGTGGACGGACGCCTCCGCCTGGACCACGCCGTCATCGGCGGCGGGCTCCTGATCACCGACGCGCACCTGCACCACCCCGCCGACCTGGCCCTGCGCGCCGACCGGGTCCGCGTCGGCGGCGACCTGATGCTGTGGGGCACGACGATCGAGGGCCGCACGAGCCTGCGCGACGCGAAGGTCGGCGGCGTCATGAGCCTGGAGCGCGCCGACCTGCGCGACCCCGACGGCCTGGTCCTGGACGCGGCCCGGATCCAGGTCGGCAGCGACCTGATCGGCGACGACCTGCACGCCGACGGCATGCTGCGCTTCTCCGGCGCGGAGATCCAGGGCCAGCTCCGCCTGGCGAACGCAAAGCTGCACCGGCCCGGCGGCATCGCACTGATCGCCTACCAGGCAAAAATCGGCGCCGACCTCCAGTGCTACAAAGGCTTCGAAGCCGAGGGCCTGATCCGCATCGACGGCACCCGCATCACCGGCCACGCCCGCTTCGACGGCGCCACCCTCCACGGCGACGGCACCACCGCCCTCGACGCCCGCTACGCCGAGATAGGCGGCGCGGCCCGCTGCCGGGGCATGCGCACGACGGGGGCGGTGCGGTTCGGGAGCGCGCGGGTGGGGAACGATCTGGACTTCCGGGACGCGGTGCTGGCGGGGGCGGCCACTGCCACGAGCGCTGCTGTTGCTTCCGGTTCAGGTTCTAGGTCTAGCTCTAGCTCCAACCCCAGCTCTAGCTCTAGCTCCAACCCCAGCTCTAGCTCTAGCTCCAACCCCAGCTCTAGCTCTAGCTCTAGCTCTAGCTCCGGCTCCAGCTCCAGCTCCGGCTCCGGCTCTAGCTCCAGCTCCGGCTCCGGCTCTAGCTCCGGCTCCGGTTCTAGCCCCAGCCCCAGTTCTAGTTCTAGTTCTAGTTCCAACTCTGGTCCCAGCTCCAGCTCCAGTTCCAACATCCTCTTCCTCGGCAACCTCCGCGCCGCCGAACTCACCCTCCGCTTCGCCGCCCCGCCGGCCGGCGCCATCCACCTCGCCAACGCCCAAGTCGGCGTCCTCAACGACGATCCCGCCACCTGGCCCGCGCACTTCACCCGCGACGGCTTCACCTACGACCGCATCGCCGAGCCCGGGCCCGTCGCCTCACACATCGGCTGGCTCGCGCGTGAGGCCGCCGGGTACCGCCCCGGCCCCTACGAGCAGCTCGCCGCCGTCTATCGCCGGCAGGGCCTGGACGGCGAGGCCCGCCGCGTGCTGCTCGCCAAGCAGCGCGCGCGGCGTCGTACCCTGCCTCGCGCCGCGCGGCCGTGGGGCTTCGTGCAGGATGCCGCCGTCGGTTACGGCTACCGCCCCGAGCGTGCGTTGGGCTGGCTGGCCGCGTTGTTGGTCACTGGGGTCGTCGTCTTCGGGCTGCATCATCCGGTTGCGGTCAGCCCGGGCGCGGCTCCCCCTTTCAATCCCCTGATCTACTCCCTCGATCTGCTGCTGCCGGTGATCAACTTCGGTCAGGGCCGGGCGTACGTCCCCACCGGCGGCTACCAGTGGGTCGCCTATCTGCTCACCGCCGCCGGGTGGATCCTCGCCACCACCATCGCCGCGGGCCTGGCACGGGCCGTCAACCGGGCGTGAGTCGACCCCCGGCCGCCACCACCACCGTTTCCACCGGCGCCATCGGTCTGGTCGAGCGGGCTCAGTGCGCCTTCAGGAACGCGTCGATGTCCGCGATCACCTTCGCCCCATGGGATCCGCTCAGCAGGTGTGTCCCGTGGTCCGAACCGTCGTAGGTCAGGGTGCGCGCCAGGTTCGGCAGGTCCGCCTGGAAGGTCTTGGCGGCGTCGGCCGATCCGTAGACGTCCTGCGCAGCGGTGAGCAGGAGCACCGGGCACGTCAGATGCTTGACATAGCTCGAAACGTCGATACCCGGCCTCATTATCGCCTCCGCAGACAACGTCACCACCGCGGTCACCGGCGGCTTGATGCCCGCCGCGGCGACCAGCGACGTCTTCGCACCCTGCGATGCGCCCAGCAGGAAGACCGGCCCGGAACCATGCGCACGGAGATCGGCCACGATCGCGTCGAGACCCGTCACAGGGTCCTGATCGCCATAGTCCCACATGGCGACCTTGTAGCCCTCGGCGACGAGATGGTCCGCGTACGCCTGCCACGACCCCTGGTCCTCGTCGCTCTCGTTGCTCAGCACGATCGTCCTCGCGCCGGTGCCCCAGAGGGTGTAGCCGGCGGCCAGCTGCGCCGTGATGAAGTCGGTCACCTTGCCCTTGAATCCGTCGTCGGCCAACAGATCCCAGCCGTGGCCCGCGCCGGCCGGCCGCACCTCCAGCGTCCTGAGCGTCGGCGGCGCCCCCAGCGCGTCGAAGAGGCTGCGCTCGTCGACTGTCGACACGTACTTGTCGCCGTCCGCCACCGCCATGAAGACGGGGACGTGGACGGTCGCGGCCTCGGACGGCAGGGTGCCCAGTTCGTCGGCCGAGAGTGCCACGACCGCCGCCACACCTGGCGAGGAGTCCTCGGCGGTTCCGGCTTCGGCGGCCAGCGCCGTGGTCGCCCCCGCCGACGCGCCGACCATCACGATCGTCTTGGCACCGGCGGAGTGCAGCTCGATCAGCGCGGCATCGACGGCCGCGATGCCTTCTTTCCCGAATCCCGGCTGTCCTTCATCCGCCGCCGTCGACGACGAGCACGTACTCGTGCCCTGACACGGCATGTCGAAGAGCAGGACGTGCAGCCCTTTCGCAGCAAGCTCACCGGCATAGGACATCCAGCCGCATTCACCCTGCGTACCGGCTTCCGGAACCAGCAGCACCCCCTTGGCGCCGCCACCGATCTCCACCGCCGAGAGCGTCACACCGTCGTTGGTCGTGAGCGTCAGCGCCCGCGCGCCGGCCAGCTGGCCGGAGCAAGACCTTGTCGCAGAACTCGTATCCGTCGCAGGACTCGTAGTCGCCGCCGTGCCATGTGCCGTCCCGCTCGGCACCGTGCGCGGGCTGCCCCCGTGACAGCCCGCCACGGCGAGCGCCAGGATCAGCACGGTCACGATGCGGGAGACTCCTCGCCGATCCAGGCTCATGCCTGCGAGGATTCACCGCACGACATACCGCGGCGAGGCTTTCTATCCTGGTGGAAAGGCTTGCGGAGGAACGATGTTGCGGATCCACTTCAGCCCCGGCGACTTCGCCCGCGTGCGCTTCCTGGCGCGGCCCGCGCCGTTGGTGGAGTTGAAGCTGTCGCTGATGATGTCCCGCCGCCGGGATTCGGCCCTGCTGTTCGGCCGCTGGCGCCGCGACGTCGGCCACAGCCTGCCCGCCAGCACCCGGCCGCTGTGGGACCTGCTCCAGCCCGACCGCGGCCCGGCGTTCCTGGATCCGGTCTCCGGCGACCTCGAGGAGGGCCTGGAGCTGGTCCGCGGCACCCCCGGCACGGTCATCCGCTCGGACGTGGCCAAACTCGAGCGGCCCCCGACCCCCTGGGTCAGGGCCCTGATCGCGCAGGACGCCCACGCCTGGGACCTCCTCGACCGGGGACTGCGCGACGCCTACCAGTCGGTCCTGGCGACGTCCTGGAACACCGTCCGCGAACGCCACGCCGCCGAGTTCACCCGCTTCGCCCTCAGCTCCGCCGAGCACGGCGTCGAACCGGCCCTCGCCGCCCTGACCCCCGGCGCCCGGCTGCACGAGGCCACCTGGCACCTCCCGGCGTCCAGAGACCGCGACCTCCACCTCGCCGGCCGCGGCCTGACCCTCCTGCCCACCTTCCACTGGACCCACGAGCCCCTCATCGGCGCCTGGCCCGGCCGCCCGCTGCTCCTCGTCTACCCGGCCGGCCCCGGACTGCCCCCGCCCCGCACCGCGACCCCGCCGGGCGACGCCCTCGCCGACGTCCTGGGGCCCTCCCGAGCCCGCATCCTGCGCCTCCTCGACCACCCCCGCACCACCACCGAACTGGCGGCCCGAGCGCACCTCAGCCTGCCCACGACCTCCTCCCACTCAGCCGCCCTGCGCCGCGCCGGCCTGATCACCACCACGCGCGAAGGCCGCAGCGTCCAGCACACCCGCACCGACCTCGGCCGCATGCTCACCGAAGCGGTCCCCGCCTGACCGGCGCGCTGCACCGACCGACCCGGCCCCGACCCCGGCCCTCGAAAAGCCGACAACCCCACCACCCGCCCACCCGAAGATCACACGCCCCGCTCGCCCCACCCGCCCCGGCCACCGCACCCGCACCCCGCGCACCCCGCTAAAGAACCGCCCCACGAAAGAACCGAGTGGCGAAGCACCCCCTGCCATCCGCTATTGTTGTGCCGTCGCCCCACGGTGCCGATCCCGATCGGACCCGAGGGATGCGTCCCTGGCAGGTTGCCCGAGCGGCCAATGGGAGCGGACTGTAAATCCGTCGCGAAAGCTTCGAAGGTTCGAATCCTTCACCTGCCACATCGGAAAAATCCTCCGACCGGAATTCCGGCCGGAGGATTTTTCGCGTTATACGTCGGCTACGTATCAGCCGCCGAGGATTGGTCTTCGGCCCGCAGCCACAGGTAGTCGAGTCGATTCTCGATCACATGCTTCAGGGCACTGCCCGATTTCCGGTTCGAGCCACAGGCCAGACGAACCTCGCCGCCTTGGGGTATCTCGATTTCGAGCGGTCGACTGAGGCACCAGTCGACACGCATCTGCACCTGGTGCCGACCGGGCGGTACGGGAATGCGGACAGACTTGCCCCGCTTCACTTTCGCCAGCCCGACCCCGTCCACCATGACGTCGTGAGCGCGAAACACGTCGCTGATGAACGCCGCGTCACGTGTGACGACCAGAAACGCACTGTCATTTGCGACCATCGCCCCGCCCTTCTCCCGACTGTCCCGTGAGACGGGACGCTGCTCGGCGCTGGAACCAGCCGTTCACCAGTCCGGTCTCACCCCGGCGGTGCGGCGGGACCAAGAACGCGGGCCGATTGAACCAGGCGATGGCAAGGACGGACAAACCGCCCCCCATGAGGCCGAAGATGATGACGAGGGCCGTGGCAACGTACTGCTTGACTGCCAGCAGCCCGACGATAACGACGATGGAAAGCATGGCGCAGGCCCAGGGCAGCATCGCCCGGCTCACCGCGGCACGGCCGGCGGAGCCGAAGGGAAGCATCCGGGCGAAGGGTACGTCCAGTGGGTCCATGTCCGGCCTGCGCCACGTCCGGACAGCGACAGCGAACTGCGCCGCCCCCACCAGGCCGACGAGAATCATGGCCACCACAAGACCCATTCCGACCTCACAATGACCAGTTCATGGGGTTGAGATCAGAAACCGTGTTGCTCACGACGCTGGTCGCGCCGTTCCACGCGCTGCTGGCGACGTCCGACACTCTACTGGAGAAATCATCCCACCTGTCGCCGATGAAGTTGTTGATCCCGTTGTTGATGAAGACCGAGGCGCCGAACCCGGCGATCGCACCAACTCCTGCTCCGACGACCGCACCTGGAGCCCCGCCGATGAACAGGCCCACCTCCGCGCCGGCTTCCATGCCGCCCGAGGTCATCGCGTAAGTGTCCACCGTGTCCGCGGCGGTTTGCACCGTCGCGTCCTCGACCGCCTTGACCGGCGACTGGTGGCGGCTGTTCTCATCGGTCGTGTAGTTCGACCACAGACTCACGGCCGTTCCGGCCCCGAAGAGGGTCGCACCGCCCCAGCTCTTGACGTTCGCGAGCTTCGACAGTTTCGCGAGCGCACCCGACCCCTCGTTGAGGATTCCGCCACCGGGTGCGAGGCCCGCGAAGCCGGAGTTCGCGACCGAACTCACCAGTCTTGTGAATTTGCCGAAATCCGACATGAATGATTGGAATTCCCCGTCGGAAAGGGCCGTGACGTCCCGGGTGATCGATTCACCCAAACTCTTGAAGTAAGAGGCGAACTTCGTCGAGGCTCCGGCCAGCCCGCCAGTGAAGGCGCTTGTGGCTTCGGCTGCACCGGCGGCCGCAGAACACACGTGCCCGAGGCCGTCCGATGCGCATCCATAGTTGGGGTGAGTGATTCCGCAGTCCTCATCGGGACATATCATCCGGAGTCCGGTCGGGTCACTGTTCGTCACAGGCGTGTTGTCGCTGTACGTGTATCCGGCCAGTGACTGGGGGTCTGCGGAGTTGAACTGTGGATCGACGCTGATGAACCGCCCCGTGACGGGATCGTATTTGCGGGCACCGATGTCCGACAGCCCGGTGGCCGCCGAGGACGGCGCGTCGATGAACCCGCGGTTGTCGGGCCAGGTGCCGCCGGTGACGCCGCCGCGCGCGTTGCCGAAAGGGTCGTAGGCTCGGCGGGTGACGGCGAGCGTGCCGGTATTGATGGCGATCTGGCTCGTGGAGTGCTGGTCGCCGATGAGGTACTCGGTCGTGGCGGCTTGGCCGGTGAATTCGCCCACCACGGTGCCAGCGAGGCTGTAGTAGCGGATCGCGCTGATCGTGCCGTTCGACGTGCGGGTGATTTCCTGGCCGGGCAGGTACAGGGTCATCGATCCGGGGTCGTGGCGGACGGTCTGGTTGCCGTCGGCGTCGTAGACCCAGGTGGTGGTGCCGGCTGCGGCGGTGTCCTTGGCCAGCCGTCCGTCGGCGTCCCAGTTCAGCGTCTGGTTCTGTGTTCCGGTGGCGTCGGGGCGGCTGCTGGTGTCGCCGGACTGGTCGTAGTTGTAGCTGGCGCCGGTGGTGCCGTTCGGGCCGCTGGTTATCGTGGCTGCGAGGCTGTGAGTGCCGCCGATGTTGTACGAATAGTTGGTGGTGGTGTCGCCGCCGGTGGCGGCGGGCAGGGCGTGCGTGGTCTGCGACGCGCGGGTGCCGTTGGCGTTGAAGGTCCAGGACAGCCAGTAGGGATTGGGGCCGCCGATGTTGCCGCCGGCGCCGTTGTTCGGGGCGGCGGCGCAGGCGTCGGTGGCGGACCAGGCCGCGTTCAGGCGGTCCAGGCTGTCGTAGGTGAAGCACTGGTCATCGACCGGCGAGATGCCCTTGGGGCCTTCGGTGTCGTTGATCTGGGTGATCTGGCCGGACGGATCGTAGCTGTACTGGGTGTCGTTGACCTGGGGTGTGGCCAGTTGCGCGGTGACGTTGTCGTCGGTGACCTTCAGCGTCTGCGCGTCGTAGGTAAAGGAGCGCCACACGTTGTTGCTGGCGCCGCCGCCGTAGGTGATCTGCCCGGGGAGCCCGTAGCCGTTCATGTTCTGGGACGCGGTGACGGAGGTGCCCGCGACCTCGACCGGCTTGCCGAAGGCGTCGTAGGTGTTGGTGATGGTCTCGCCCGGGACGCCCGCGACCGGCGCGGGGCCGATGGACAACTGCAGTCCGGTCGAGGAGTACGAGTAGCCGGTGGTCCAAGTGCCCTTCATACCGGTCTCCTGGAACGGCAGGGTGACGTACTGGGCCATGGGGTTGCCCATGCCGTCGTAGCTGCTGGTACCGGTGACGTAGTTGCCGGTGGTGGTGTACCGGGTTTCGTTGGAGAGCTTGCCGGCTTGCAGGGTGTCCCAGGTCCAGGACGCGAGCTTGGTGCCGGTGGTCGAGCCCGAGAATTCGGCGGTTTTACGGCCGAGGATGTCGTAGGTGTAGGCGAGGTTCTGCCCGCGGGCGTCAGTGGTGGAGGTGACTTCGTTGTCCAGGTCGTACTGGGTGCTGGAGATGCCCGTGTCGGGGTCGTTCTGCGAGAGCTTGTTCCCGAGCATGTCCAGCGTGAACGTCCAGGTGGAGCCGGAGGAGGCGATCTGGGTCTGCCGTCCCAGAGCGTCGTAGTTGTATGTGGTCGGCTGGGAGAAGCCGCCGGAGACTACATTGCCGCTGACGGTGGGGGCGACGGTGTACTGGTCGAGTTCGCTGGTCCGGCCGCGCACATCCTTCACCGTGGTGGTGATGACGCCGCCGGTCGGCGGGATCACCGTGGTCCGGTCGCCGCCGTAGATCGTCTGCGTGGTCTGTGTGACGTTGCCCAGTTTGTACTTGCTGGCCAGGGTGACGCGCCCGGTCCCGTCGTAGGTGTTCACGGTGCGGGCGTCGACGGCGTTGATCGGGACGCTTTGCACGACATTCGACGGGGCTTGGCTGATCAGGTAGTGGTCGTTGGTGGCGACGGTCCAGCCGTGGCCGTCGTAGAACGTATCCGAGACCTGGGACCCGCCGCCTTCGGTCGCGGTCTGAGTCTGTATCGGGCGGCCCAGGGCGTCGCTGAGCTTGGCTGTCGTGACGTAGTTGGTGCCAGTGCCGTAGTCGACCAGCACGTTGCCGGTCACGACCTCAGGGCCGGCGGTCTGGATCAGGTAGGAGTAGGTCTCGTTCGGGGCGTTCGTGCCCTGCACCCGACCCGGCTTCCACAGCTGCGTCATGCGCCCCAGTGCGTCGTAGGTCGCCGAGGTCACGTGGCCGGCGACGTCCGTGCTGGAGGCGATGGTGCCGCGGTCGGGGTTGTCCACCGTGGTCATGGTCTGACTCGCCGGGTTCGTGACCGCGATCTGGGTTAGGACACCGCCGTCGGAGGGCGTGTATACCGTGCCGGTGGTGCGCCCGAGCGCATCGACGCTGGAGGTGACGCGGCCGGAGGTGTCATAGCCGGAACTGGTCTTGGTAAAGAACGCGGCCGCCGCACCGTTGGTGTTGTTCAGCACATCGGTTCGCGTCGCGTTACCCGGTCCGGCCAGCTGCCCAAGAGTCACCGAGCCGTCGTAGAAGGTCCGCGTGTCGGCCACCACGGCGGACTGCGCGGTCCCGGCCGACGGGCACGCTTGCTGGGACTGGATCACCTCGGAGGGCTTGTCCCTGATCCACAGCGCCGTGTTGTCGGCATAGGCCGTGGTGGTGCACACCTCCGGCACATTGTCACCGCTGGCATCCGAGGCGATCACCCGGCCGAGCCCGTCGTAGGCGCTCGTGGTGGTCGCGGTCTGGTAGGTGCCGGTGGCCAGGTCGGTGAGCTTCCTGGTTCTGGCGGTCCGGACCAGATCCGCGGTCAAAGAAGGAAGCCCGGTACGCGGCCGCGTCGCCGTGGTGGCAGCTACGGTGTAGTCGGTCAGGGTCGCGGATACCCGCGCACCGCCGTCGCCGTTGAACACATCGGTCTCATACGGCGAGTCCAGATACCGGTAGTCGTCGGTGGTGGTCTCGCCAAGGCTGTTGCTGATCGACGCGCTGCGGGTTTTGCCGCCGGGCAGCGTGTCGCCGTTCATGCCGCGGTAGTAGAAGGTCGCGGTCTTGGTCAGCTGCTCGTGCGCGTCGGGATCGCCGGTCTTGACGTCGACCTCGCCGTATCCGCGAAACTGGCCGTAGGTCCGGTTGGCCGGTTTCACCACCTCGTTGTCGTCGAAGTGCCAGGCCGCGGGTCCCACATAGGCGTAGCTGGTGGCCTCAGCTGCGGTCAAGGCGCTCGGGTCGCGCGTCGTCACCTTGGTGACCACGTACTTGTCGAACCAGTCGAAGATCGGTGCCGAGTACCCGGTCGGGGTCCAGTAGACCGGCATGCACTGCGAGGTGTTCGTGGAGGCATCTGAGGGGATCGTCGTGGACGAACACCCGGTGGAGTAGCTGATCGAGGTCACCGCGCCGGTGTCGCCGAACAGGTCCGTCAACCGCCAGTGCAGCATCGGCGGCAGGCTGTTGTAGTTCGGCACCCGGTTGGCCAGCAGCTGGCCCTTGGTCGTGATCGTCGGCATCGCGATCGACGAACCGTCGGCCGCATACCCGGTACGCGTGATCGAACTCAGCCACAAAGCCGGATCGCCACCGTTGGGGAACTGGTGCCCCAGATCGTAGGAGTCGACCTTCACATACGCCGAGCCGTTCCAGTACCGCGTGGTGATGTTCGTCAACATCTCCCGGGACCAGAACGTCGGAGCGTTCACGTTGCACGTGGCTCCGGACGCACAGGACTGGTCGATCGGCACATCAGGCCAGTAGGAGCTGTTGGATGTCGTGAACTGGGAATCCGCGCAGGTGTTCCCGGAAGGCGTGCCCGGTATGCAGCGCTCGCCGACGGTGAACAGCACCTGGTCCGGCGTGGCCGGGCCGTACACCGACCCGTTCTCGTCCCGCAGCCCGTAGTCGATCTTGTTGAGATACCCGCCGCGGGTGTACTGCACACCGGTCGTGGAGCCGTTCTTGCCGTAGTAGTTGGTCTCCGGCGTGTAGTAATACATGGTGCCGTTGCCGTGGGCGTCCTCGACGTAGTCCAGGTTCCACCGCCACGCCTGCGTACACACGGAAGACGAGAACCCCGAAGAGCTGTAGCACGGGTCCCCGGAGTGGGCGCCGAAAACCGGCTCGGTCCAGGTCGAGCTGGTACCGCCCTGAGTCGTCTGCCCGGGACCGCCGCCCCGGCCGAAGAAGTACTGGGTACCGTCCGGCGTGGTGACCTTCCAGTACTCACCGCCGAGAGCGCCGTTGTTGGCACCCGTCAGACGCTGGACTCGGGATCCGTCGTCGGACTGGAGCTTCACCTGCTGTGTGACCGGATCCCAGACCAGCGCGTTGGAACTGCCGTTGAGACTCAATGTCAGAATCTGCCCGGCCCAACAGTTATCAGGGGTCTGTGATGCCGTCGGCAGATCCGTGAAGGTGGAGCAGGACCGGTAACTGCGCTCGATGAAGCCCGGAGAATAGTCCCAGCCCTCACCGATCCACGACGGCTGGTTGTTGGTGGTCGCTGTCTTGCCGTCGATGCCGGCGGAGTCGTAGGACAGCGCGACCGACGGCGCCGAACCTGCCGCCACCGGCGGGACCGCGATCGGATACGACCACGTGAACGCGCCGCTGTCGCCGCCGGCCGACCACGAACCCGACGGCGACAACGACGTCGCCGTGAAGTCGCCGTTGGTTCCGGAAGTCCCGGCAGTAGCTGCGAGCACCAGCCGTGTCGCGGCCACACTCGCCGTCACATCGGTACGCGCCAGACTGATCCGGTGCCCCGACGAACCGCCGAAGGCATCCGCGCCAGAACCGACCGACACGTCAGCGGTGAGCTTGCGGCCGGAGGCGTCGTTGCGTCCGCCGGCGATCGGTTTCTGCACCTGACAAGCAGGAACGGCAGGCGTGGTCAACACACACGCCGGGAGCTCCACCAACCGCAGACGACTGCCGTAGTCGGCACCGGCCGCGCCGGCGAAACCGCTATAGTCCACCACCGCCGTCGCATCGAACGGCTGGAAGCCCGGTGGCGGCACCACCGTGAAAAGGACACCGTCCACGCCGGCCTTCACAGCAGTGGCCCGGTCTGCCATTTGCACGTGGACAGTCGGCTCGACAGCCCTATTCCCGGCGGTGCCGGAATCTGCGGCGGCTGAGGAACCCCTGACCGTCAACGACAACGGAATCACCGCCGTTGAGGTTGTTGAGGTCGGGTCGCCATCCTGCCGGCTTTGGGCCGAACCCGCTTTCGTCGGGTGCACAACGGGAACGTCCAATTCCCGGGCCGCCGGCCATGTGCCCGTCACCTGCAAAGCAGGCATCGGGGTAGAACCGGCCGCCTTTTGCAGCGGAAAGGGATGTGCTGATGCGCGCTTGATATCAGGCACCGCAGGTCGCTTCGCTGTCGACGCCGTCGATGCAGCCGCGGCCCCGGCACCGGGCCCCACGACGAAGCTCGCGATCGTCGCACCTGCGACAACAGTCCCGACAATCCGGCGAGACACCGACGACACAGCAGAAACCAGAGCGCACCCACGCATGTCGAGACCCCACCCGGTGACGAGAAGACTGAATACGAACATGTATACGTGCCGCTTGGAGACGATACAGACCACTGATCAACCTGGATAGAAGGCCCCACTGTCCTAATGCGGTCAAGGTCCACAGGCAAGGCAGCCTGTGGATACCCATTGAGCACCTTCGGAACATACCGCTAGCGTGTGCGATCGCCACGGGTGGCCCGCCCACCTCGGACAGGTGTTCATCGGGCTTCTCAACAATGCACGAAACCTGTCATCCTGTTTCTATCGGAGGCTTCATGATCATGCCCCCAGGTGCCTTTTCAGGGCACTCACAATTCTCGAGAACTCGAAGGCGGCTGACCGCGGGCATCGCGGCCGCCGCCACCGCCCTGATCGTCGCGACACCGGCGTCGGCCTCCGCCGGGACCACGCCCGGCCCGTCGGAATCGACGACCTCTGCGACACCTTCCTCGACCGCGTCGTCGGCTGTTTCCCCGACAACGTCCTCGACGACGTCAACAACAACCCCCTCATTGCCGTCGAAAACCCAGGGTTCGGCGACACCGCCGAAGAAGCCCTCGAAACCGATGAAGGACTCGGCAGCACCGCCCGCGGCCGCCGACGCTTCGACGACCGCGCAGGAGACCGGCACCGCCACCGAAGTCACGGCGCTGACGACCGAGACCCAGAAGATCGTCGCGAACCC